>JBBRJB010000437.1:0-3381 GCA_038220085.1 Burkholderiales bacterium | reverse complement strand
TCACCAGCGCTTGTGCCTGCGCCGCTGTCAGGGCCTGCAGCGGCGGGCGCACCGTGGCCCAATCCGGGTCGTCGCCGTAATGCGCGATCGCGGCCTTCAACGCCGGGATCATCGGGAATTTCTGGAATAGGCTGCGGGTGTGGGAGAGTGCCTTCTGCCGCTCGTCCGCGCCGGGTTGTTCCCAGGTCCGGTACAAGTCGGCGATTGCCGCGGCATTGACGTTGCCGGTCGCGGTAATGCAGCCGACGCCGCCATGACGCAGGTTCGCCAGCAGGAAGTCGTCGCTGCCCGCAAACACCTGGAAGCCGTCGGCGGCGAAAGCGTCGATAACGGCACGGGTGTTGTTCCAGTCGCCCGACGAGTCCTTGATGCCGACAACTGTCTTCGGAAAGTCGCGCCGCAGCCGGGCGATCAGGTCGATGGAGAAGCCGACCTGGGCGACCGGCGGGATGTGATAGACGTAGACCCGCAGCCGCGAGTCCGCGACCCGTGAGATGACTTCGCCGAAGTAGCGAGCCAAGCCCTCGTCCGGCACCCCTTTGTAGTAGAACGGGGGCAGCATCAGCACGCCGGCACAACCCCTGGCGACCGCGTGCGCGGTCAGTGTCACCGCATCGCCGATGGCGCAGGCGCCGGTGCCTGGCATCAGGCGCGCGGGATCCACCCCCGCGTCGACCAGTGCGTCGAGCAGCTGGATCTTCTCCGCGACCGTGAGCGAGTTCGCCTCGCTGTTGGTGCCGAAGATCGCCAGGCCGTCGCAGCCGTGGTCCAGCAGCCAGCGGCAGTGGGCGACGAAGCGCGGCGTATCGATCTCGAGGTCGGGCTTGAATGGGGTGACGACCGGTGAAAGCACGCCACGCAGCAGGCGGGGGGCGACTGGACTCTGGCTCATGTGGGTTCCTTCTTTTTCCTTCTTAAAGATTCATTCAGGCGAAAGCGAGGTTCAACCGCGGCCCTGGCCGCTGACTCGCCAGCTGCCGCGACCGAACCGCGCCAGCGATTCGTCATTCAGCGCGACGCCGAGCCCTGGGGCGAGCGGCACGCCGATGCGGCCATCGGCCTGCTTCGGCAGGGGTTCGCTCAGGATCGCTTGCAACGGATTGTGAATGTACATGTCCTCGAAGGTGAGGAGGTTGGGCACCGCGGCCGCCAGGTGCAGCGTCGCCGCGATGCACACCGGGCCGGAGGCACCAGTGTGCGGGGCAACGGCGACATTGTAGGCGCTGGCCAGGGCGGCGACCCGTCGCGAGCCGGTGAAGCCGGCGCAGCGGGCAATGTCGGGCTGGACCACGTCGAGCAATCCTTGTTCCAGGAACGGCAGGAAGCCGGCCGCGTTGAACTCCCCTTCGCCGGCGGCCAGGCGGATGTCCTTCAACGCCCCGCGCACCCGGCGATAGCCGGGCAGGTCGTCCGGGTGCACCGGCTCTTCCAGCCAATAGATCCCGAGTCGCTCGGCAGCGCGGCCGAGCTGGATCGCGGTGGTCGGATCGTAGCCGCTGTTCGCATCCAGCATGAGGTCGATCTCGCTGCCGACTGCGGCACGGACCGCCTCGATGCGCTCGATGTCCAGTCGCAGTGACTGCCCTACCTTGACCTTGATCGCGCGGTAGCCGTCCGCGGCGAGCTTGCGGGCCTCGTTCGCCATGTGGTCCGGCGTATCGATCAGGATCGAAGAGGCGTAGGCCGGCACGGTCCGACGGCCGTGTCCGGCGAGCAGCTGCCAGACCGGCTTGCCCGCGGCCTGGCCGAGCAGGTCCCACAGCGCGATGTCGACGCCGGCAACCGCTTCGAGGTGGTAGCCGCGTGAATGGCCGCGCGGACGCATGGTGCGGACCATCTCGTCCCACAGGCCCTCGACGTCGCGCGGATCACGTCCCAGCAGCACCGGCGCCAGGATCTCGTGGACGACCGCGGTACACACCCCCGGCCCCAGTCGGGCGATGGCTTCGCCGATGCCGCTGATGCCGTCGTCGGTTCGGATGCGTACCAGCGCGGCAGTCAGCGACGTCAGCGTGAACGTGGCGATCTTCCAGGGCTTGTCCAGCGGCGCTTCGAGTTCCAGGGTTTCAACAGCGATGATCTTCATTAGGTGTGACGGTTGGTTTCGGAGATATCGGAAGTCGCAGCGCGGCGCGAGCGCGAATCGCGCAGCCATGGTCCGAGCCGGGACAGGAAGGATTCCACGACCCGATCCTCGTGACCGAGCGAAGCGGCGCAGTTGTGCGGCGTGATCCACACGCCCGGCAGCGCCCAGAGCGGGGAGTCGGCCAGCAACGGTTCGGTGCAGAACACGTCGAGGAAGGCGCCGGCAAGCCGGCGGTGCCGCAAGCTGTCGATCAGTGCGTCCTCGTCGACCAGTTCGCCACGCGCAACGTTCGCCAGACGGGCCGTAGCCGGCAGCAGAGCCAGTCGGCGGGCGTCGATGAGACCGCGGGTCGAATCGTCGAGCGGACACGCCAGCACCAGCCAGTCGCAGCCGGGCAACTGTGCGTCGAGCAGGTCGATGGTCACCGACTGGTGAAACGGCGGCGTCGGGCCCGCGCGTCGCCGCACGCTGGTGGTGTGAAAGCACACCGCGCCGAGCAGGCGGCCGATTTCGAGCGCGATCGGGCCGGCGCCGACGACGACGACACGCTGCCCTTCGATCGGTCGGGGACGATGTTCGGCCTGCAGCGGCAGCCACTGCCGCCGTTGCTGTGCATCCAGCCAATGGTTGAAGCCGCGCGACTGGCTCAGGACGGCTGCCAGCAGGCTCTGGGCAATCGCCGGCGCGGTGGCGCCGGAGGAGCCGGTGACCTGCACGCCGCGCGCCAGCGACGGGCGGTAGGGCGGCAGGTCGAGTCCGGCGGAAAACACGTGCAGCCAGCGCAATCGCGGGGCCGAATCGACGATGGCGAAGAACGAATCCGACAGCGGGGCAGGCCGGCGCACGCTGCTGCCTTCATAGAGATCGCGGGAGAACAGGGCGATGCCGATGGTCCCGAGTTCCGCCGCGTCGCGTGGCGTGGTGATCCGCCGGATCGGCATCCCGCTGTCGGCCGCGATCGCGTCGATACGTGCACCGTGATCGCGATCGACGCGGTCGGAAACCAGGATGCCGAGCGCGTCGCCGGTCAGCGGACGACCAGCCATCGATCCTTCTCGCCGGGATAGACAACGCCGTAACGGTCCAGTGCCTGGGCGTCGAAACCGAAGCCGAGGCCGGGGGCGCGGTGCAGCACCAGGTCGCCCCCCTCGGCTACCAGCTGCCGGTCGATCAGGCGCCGGAAATTGACGATGTGGTCGTCGGGCATGTACTCGGCGTAGGTCGCGTTCGGCGTCGATGCGACCAGGTGCACATGCACGTCGTGCCAGGCATGCGGCGAGACGCTGATGCCATAG
>JBBRJB010000436.1:0-3394 GCA_038220085.1 Burkholderiales bacterium | reverse complement strand
TTATTCCGACCGTGGGCCGGATGCATTAGTCAATGCAGAGGCCAGTATGACAGAGTTCGGCGATATGTGAGCCAACTTTCGCCCGCGTCCGGGTTATCCAGGGGATAAACGGCAGTCCGCAGGGCCGCTCTGGACATCGATCAGGTCATCATCCGGTCCAGAGCCTGCCTGAATTCGCCGGGGATCCGCAGGGCGGCGAGCCGGCCGCCTTGCTCCGGCAGGCGCACCCCGATGAAGCGGGTCTGCCACCCTTGTACCAGGAGCTCGTCATCGCGTCGGATGCAGTGATCGAGCAGGAACATCTTGGGACGCCACAGCCGGATACGGGTCTCTACGCGCAGGCGATCGTTGATCGTCGCCGGACGCAGGAAGCGCGCGCCTGCCTCGGCAAGCGGGAATCCAAGCCAGTCCCGGTCCCGTCGCACCTGGGTCAATTCATAGCCGGCGGCCTCGCACAGGTCATGGGTGGCCTGGTCGAACCAGCGATAGAAGTTGGGAAAGTACACGATGTTGGCGGGATCGCAGTCACCAAAGGTAACCCGCACGGTCGTCGCGAAGCACGGGCCTTCAAGCACCACAGTTTCGGCTGACTGCATCTCTTCTGCCCCCATCAGGCCCCCAGATAACGGCTCCACAGCGAGCGGTCTGCCGCCAGTTCGCCGGACGTACCGCGCCAGGCCGCCTTGCCGCGCTCGATGATGACATGCCGGTCGGCCAGTTCGATGAGACGGTTCACATACTTGTCCACGATCACGATCGTCTGCCCGCCCGCGCGCAGTTGTGTGAGGCAGCGCCAGATCTCCTCGCGGATCAGCGGCGCCAGACCCTCCGTGGCTTCGTCCAGGATCAGCAGGCGCGGGTTGGTGACCAGCGCCCGGCCGATGGCGAGCATTTGCTGTTCGCCGCCGGACAACTGATTACCCATGTGGGTGCGCCGTTCCGCCAGGCGCGGGAACAGCCCGTAGACCTTGGCCGGGGTCCAGGGATCGGGCGCGCTGTTTCGCCGGGCGGTGAATGCGCTCAGGTGCTCATCGACCGTGAGGTTCGGAAAGACCTGCCTGCCCTCCGGCACTAGCGCCATCCCTAGGCGCGCCACCTGGTCCGCCGCAAGCCCCTGGGTTTCAACGCCGCAGAACCGGATCACGCCGCTGCGGGCGCGGGTGAGCCCGCAGATCGATCGGATCAGCGTGGTCTTTCCCATGCCGTTGCGGCCCAACAGCCCCACGACCTCGCCGGGTAAGACGTTGAGGTCGACCCCGAAGAGGATCTGGCTGGCGCCATAGGCGGTCTCGAGCCGCTCGACCCGCAGCAGCGGGTCCGGCCCATTCGACGCGACAGGGTCCGGTACCGGCTTCAAACGGCCTCCTCGCCGAGATAGGCGGCAATGACCGCCGGATCCTCCCGGACTGCCTGCGGCGCCCCCGAGGCGATAACCCGTCCGTTGACCAGGACCGTCACCCGGTCTGCCAGCCGGAACACCGCGTCGACGTCATGTTCCACCAGCAGCACGGTGGCGCTCTGGCGCAGACCCTCTATCAACGCGACCATGCGCTCGGACTCCTTCGGCCCAGTGCCGGCCAGGGGCTCGTCGAGCAGCAGCAGCGCGGGCCGGGTGGCCAGCGCCAGCCCCACTTCGAGCGCTCGCTGTTCCCCATGGGCCAGATGGTCGGCGAGCGTGTCCGCGCGGGAGCCCAGGCCGATCCGATCGAGCATTGACCGCGCCTCCTCGAACAAACCCCGCTCGCGATGCACCGGACGCCAGAAGCTCAAACTGGAACCGCTGCGCGCCTGGACCGCCAGGGCGAGATTGTCGAGCGCGGTCATCGACTTGAACAAGCGGGTCACCTGGTAGGAACGCACCAGTCCGCGGGCCACCCGCTGATGAGTGGACAGTCGCGTGATGTCCTGCCCCTTGAAGATCACCCGTCCCCGGTCCGGCAGAATGGCGCCCGACAGCTGGTTGATCAGGCTGGTCTTGCCGGCACCGTTGGGGCCCAGCAGCGCATGCACCTCGCCGGCCGCGACCTCCAGCGATACCTCGTCGGTGGCGCTGACGCCCCCGAATCGCTTCGACAGCTGCCTGACCGACAACAAGGCGGCGCCAACCGTCTCATCCGACCCGCCGCTGCTCATGTCGACCCCGTCCCCGTTCCAGGCCCGGACCCCGTACCCGGCCGGGCGCCGGGCGCCGGCGGCCCCCGGCGGACTCGCGTCCATCGCAACCCCATCAGTCCGCGCGGCGCGAACAGAACGACGCCCAGCAATATCCAACCGACGTAGAACTGCCAGTAGGTGGTGTAATCCGCGAAAAACTCCTCCAGCACCAGCAGGGTAAGCGCCCCCAGCGCCCCTCCGAACAGCGTTCCGACGCCGCCGATGATCACCATCACCATCAGCGTTCCGGATTGCGTCCAATGCATCAGGTTGGGGCTGATGTAGTTCTGGTGATTGGCCATCAGCGCTCCTGCCAGCCCGCCCAGAGCACCGCTGATGATGAAGAGGATCAGCTGATAACGGTAGGTCGGAAACCCGATCGCCTCGGCGCGGACGTTATCCTCCCGCATGGCCAGAACCACGCGGCCGAAGCGCGACTGCATCAGCCGACGTACCAGCAGGATGACCAGCACCAGGACAAACAGCACCAGGTAGTAGAAGACGGTATCGTCACGAAGATCGAAGCCGAGCAGGAAGTCCGACCGATCCATCAGGCTGAGACCTTCGTCGCCGCCGTAGGCCTTCACTGAGTTGGCCAGGTAGAACAGCATCTGGGCGAATGCCAGCGTGATCATGATGAAGTAGACGCCGCGGGTTCTCAGCGAGATGGCCCCGATCACGGCCGAGAAAGCCGCAGCCACGAGGATCGCCGCGCCGAACCCGAGCCAGCCATTGAGGATCCCGCCGTCGATCATCACGCCCACGGTATAGGCGCCGACGCCGACAAACGCTGCATGGCCGAACGAGACCAGGCCGCCGTACCCGAGGACCAGGTTGAGGCTGGTGGCGGCGATGGCGAAGATTCCGATCCGGCTGGCCGCGCTGATGTAGAACTCCTCGTCGAGGACACGCATCAGCCACGGAAATCCCGCCAGCGCGGCGAAGACCAGGAACAAGGCGATCCGCGCCGCCGGCGAAATCCGGTTGTCGTGCGGCTCCTTCATCACCCGCGCGCCGGGAAGAGGCCTTGCGGCTTGACGAACAGGACTACGGCCATGAGCACGTAGACGATGACCGAGGAGACCGCCGGCCCGGTGGCGCTTGCCAGTTGCGGCGGCAGGAACAGGCCGAACAGTTCCGGCAGCAGGGTTCGTCCTAAGGTATCGACCATTCCCACCAGCAGCGAACCGAAAAGAGCGGCCCGGATCGACCCGATGCCGCCGTTGACGTTCACCAGGAA
>JBBRJB010000435.1:0-3401 GCA_038220085.1 Burkholderiales bacterium | reverse complement strand
TCGCCACCGACACGGGGGGCTGGGTGCGGGTGCGGGCGGCGCTGTGCGGCAGCGGCGGGCTGCCCCCGCCGACGGGCCGCTGGTCGCAGGCCGGCATCGTTCCGATCTCGCGCACCCGTGACACGGCGGGGCCGATGGCACGCAGCGTTGCCGATTGTGCACTGCTGGACTCGATCGTCACCGGCGATGCCGCACCCGGCGCGCCGGCGTCGCTTCGAGGCTTGCGACTGGGCGTGCCGCGCGGCTTCTTCTGGGAGGGGCTCCACTCGGAAACGGCGCGAGTCTGTGAGGAGGCGCTCGCATGGCTGCGCGACGCGGGCGTGGTGCTGGTCGATGTCGACTTGGCAGACGCGGGCCGGCTGGATGCGGAAAATGGCTTCTCGATCGCGCTCTACGAGACGGTCGAGGACCTGAACCGCTACCTGGCCGATCACGGCTCGTCGCTGGACTTCAAGGCCTTGGCCGAAGGTTGTGGGAGCCCGGACGTGCGTGGCCTGCTGACCAGCCTCACCGGCGCTGGCGCGGTTCCGCCGGACGCCTATCGACAGGCGATCGAGATCGGCCGGCCGGCCTTGCAGCGGCTCTACCAGCAGTGCTTTGACAGCAACCGGATCGATGTGGTGGTGTTCCCGACCACGCCGCTGCCGGCCGCGCCGATCGGCGACGACGAGACCACCGAGCTGGCCGGAAAGCAGGTGCCGACCTTCCTGACCTTCATCCGCAACAGCAGCCCGGGCAGCGTGGCAGGGGTGCCCGGGCTGAGCATTCCAGCCGGCCTGTCGTCCTCCGGGCTGCCGGTCGGCCTGGAATTCTGCGCCGCGGCCGGCAACGACCGCCGTCTGCTGGAGATCGGGCTGGCGGTCGAAGCACTGCTGCCTAAATTGCCGCCGCCGCCGGGCGTCAACTGATCGTCCTCGACCGACACCGGCCGCTATGACAGACTCTCGGGGAGACTGTCGGCCTGCATCGAACTGCGACCCCAGCCCGCCCGCGTGATCCGAACACGCTCGCCGTTTCAACAATGATCGAGGGAGAAAACCTGATGAACCCGACTCACAACAACATCCGCCGGCGTCTGCTGCAGGCCGGCGCGGCCGCGCTCGGCACCGGCAGCGTCGCGCGCTACGCTTCGGCGGAGCCGAAGGAATTCAAGATCGGGCTGATGATCGCGTTGAGCGGGCCGGCATCGCTGTTCGGGCCGACGCAGCGCGCCTGTGCCGACCTGGCGGCCGAGCAGATCAACAAGTCGGGCGGCATCATGGGCCGGCCGATCAGATTGCTGGTGGCCGACGCGGGCGGCCCGCCGGCCGACACCGCGAGATCGGTCGTGCGGCTGATGCTGGAGGAAAAGGTCGACTGCTTCATCGGCTCGCACGACAGCGCGACCCGCGAAGCGGTGGTGACGACTATCAAGGGGCGCACGCCGTACATCTACACCCCGGTCTACGAGGGGGGCGACTGCTCGCAGAACCTGTATTGTCTGGGCGAGACGCCGCCGCAGCAGGCGCAGCCGGCGGCCGAGTTCCTGGTCAAGGAGCGCAAGGCGAAGTCGTTCTTCCTGATCGGCAACGACTACGTGTGGCCGCGCAAGACCAACGAGCAGGTCAAGAAGTACCTGTCGGAGCTCGGTGGCAAAGTGATCGCCGAGGAATACATGCCATTCGGTGCGCCGAACAAGTTCGAGGAGATCGTGACCCGGATCCGCACAACCAAGCCCGACGCCGTGGTCATAACGCTGGTCGGCGCCGACAACGTCAACTTCAACCGCACCTTCGCCGGCTTCGGGCTGACGAAGGACATCACGCGCCTCGCGCTGCTGCTCGAGGAGAACACGCTGATGGGCGTGGGCACGGAGAACAGCGCAGGGCTCTTCTCGTGCATGGGCTATTTCGCCAACGATCCGAGCGAAGACAACAAGCAATTCCGCGCCGCCTATATCGCCAAGCACGGCGAGAAGGCGCCGCAGCTGGCGACGATCGGCGTGGACTGTTATGCCGGCGTCAACTTCGCCAAGGCGTTGTTCGAGAAGGCGGGCAGCGCCGATGCGAAGAAGCTGATGGCCGCCTCCGAGGGACTGTCGTTCGCGACCGCGGCCGGTCGCGGCACCATGCGTGGGCGCCATGTCGACAAGGACATGTTCCTGGCCGAGTGCAAGGGCACCGAATTCAACGTGGTGCGCACCTTGAAGTCGTTGCCGAGCGGGACGGCGTGCAAGGCCTGAGGGTTCCTGAAGACCGCGGCTGAGAGGACCGGTGTTGGATCCGGCCCTGGTCGCGCACGCACTGAACGTGCTGTACGCGGTATCGACGCTGGCCCTGCTCGCGCTCGGGCTGGCCGTGGTGTTCGGGTTGCTCGGCGTGCTGAACCTGGCGCACGGCGAAGTGATCATGCTGGGTGCCTACTGTGCCCACGTCGTCCAATCCGCAGGTTGGCCATTCCTGGCGGCGGTGCCGCTGGCGATCGCGGTCTGCGGCCTGCTCGGCTGGGTGGTCGAGCGCTGGCTGGTGCGGCCGCTCTACCACCGGCCGTTCGATACGCTGGTGGTCACCTGGGGCCTGAGCCTGCTGATCCGCAAGTCGATCGAGGCCGGCTTCGGGCTGAGCTTCAGAAGTCTGACCGAGCCGGTCACCGGAACGGTGGAGGTGCTGGGCACCGTCTATCCGAGTTACCGGCTGGTGCTGATCGCGATCAGCGTCGTCACGCTCGCGCTGCTGATCGGCTGGTACGGCCGCAGCCGTACCGGCACTCGGATCCGAGCGATGGTCGGCAACCCGGAACTGGCGCGTGCGATGGGGATCCCGGTGCGCCGCTACTCGGCGTGGACCTTCGTGATCGGCACCTGCATGGCCGGTGCCGGCGGCGTGATGATCGCGCCGCTGGTGCCGGTGCAGCCGTTCATGGGGCTAGACTTCATCCTGCAGTCGTTCTTCGTGCTGGTGGTGGGTGGTCTGGGCAGCGCCGTCGGCCTGCTGTCGGGTGCTGTGATCATCGGCGGCAGCAATAGCGTGGTGTCGGCGCTGTCCGATGCGACCTCAGGCTACTTCGTCGTCCTGACGCTGGCGATCCTGTTCCTGTGGTTGCGCCCGCATGGCATTCATGCGCGGGCGTAGTTCGGCTGCCGGGTCGGCTGCCGGGTCGGCTGCCGGGTCGGCTGCCGGGTCGGCTGCGACGTCCACTGCGGCCTGGGTTGCGGGCGCGGTCGTCACGATGCTGGCGTTACCGCAGCTCTTGGGCGACTACTGGGCTTACCAGCTGTCGCTGTTCTTCCTGTATGCAATCGCCGCGCTCGGGGTCGGGCTGTGCTGGGGGCGCACCGGTTTCCTGCCGCTGGGCCAGGCGCTTTTCTTCGGGCTCGCCGCCTACCTGTCGGGCCTGGCGCTGATCGCGTTCGAGGCCAGCCC
>JBBRJB010000434.1:0-3407 GCA_038220085.1 Burkholderiales bacterium | reverse complement strand
GGCCATTCCTCCAGTTGCGCGTCGCCGGTGTAGACCCCCGCGCTGAACTCGACCAGGTCGCCGGAGAAGCAGATCTTCTGCGAAGGGATCCAGGCGATGGCGTCGCCCCGGGTATGCCCCGGTCCGATGTGCATCAGTTTGACTTCGAGCTTGCCGAGGAACAGCGTCATCTCCCGGTCGAAGGTGATGTCCGGCCAGGTCAGGCCGGGGATCGACTCCACGGCCTGGAACAGCCGCGGGAAGCGCTCGATCTCGCTCTTCATGTCCTCCGCGCCGCGTTCCCTGATGAGATCGTAGGTGCCCTGGCTGGCCAGAACCGCCTGCGCACCTTCCTTGAGATAGGCGGAGGCGCCGAGGACCCGGACCGCGTGGTAGTGCGTGAGCATCACATACTTGATCGGCTTGTCCGTCACCTCGCGGATGCGAGCGATCAGGTCCTGGGCCATCACCGGAGTGGCGGTAGTGTCGATCACCATGCAGCAGTCGTCGCCGATGATCACGCCGGAATTGGGATCGCCCTCCGCCGTGTACGCGTAGGCGTTGTCCGACAGCTTGGTGAACGAGATCTTCTTGGCCGTCATGTCGGCCTTGGAAGCAAACGTAGCGCTCATGGCCCTGGCTCCTTGGTGTTGCGTCGATGTTAACCGAGAGTCGCCGGCCGTCCTGCGCAACACCCTCCTTGCCTATCCGCGCGCGGGCAGCAGCTTGCGGTACTGGACGAAGCCGCTGCGATCGGCAACCTGGTCGTAGAGTTTCATCGCATCCAGGTTCGATTCGTGGGTCAGCCACCAGACTCGCGAGCAGCCCATTGTCGCCGCTCGGGCATAGACGTGGTCGATGAGCATCCGGCCGATGCCGCGGGCGCGTCGATCCGGATCGACGTAGAGGTCCTGCAGGTAGCAGTAATTTCCGGCGGTCCAGGTGCTGCGGTGGGTCAGGTAATGGACCAGGCCGACCGGCCTGCCGCCCGATTCGGCGACGGCGCACCACATCGGCTCGGCGTCATTGAGCAGGCGCTGCCAGGTCATCGCGGTGGTCGCGTCGTCGATGTCAACCTTGTAGAAGCCCTGGTAGCCCCGCCAGAGGGCGAGCCAGTCCTGGTGATCGGCAGGTGTCGCCAGCCGGATCGCGATGCTGTCCGGCTGCTCGGAAGGCTGGGTCATCGTCCGCTCCTCTGTGGATGAAGTCGTGTCTGATGCCGGCATTGTCTCACCGCCGGTCCCGGGTGCCGGGGCGTGCTAATCTTCCCCGATTCCCGACGGAGATAGCAATGCCAGGCCTCTTGCCCGATGTGGACCCCGATGGGCTCCTAGAATATTCCGTGGTCTATACCGATCGCGCGCTCAATCACATGTCGCAGAAGTTCCAGGGCGTCATGAAAGACATCTCGGGTATGCTCAAGTCGGTATACAACGCCCGCTCCGCGATCGTGGTGCCCGGCAGCGGAACATTCGGCATGGAGGCAGTGGCGCGGCAGTTCGCGACCGACCGCAATGTCCTGGTCATCCGCAACGGCTGGTTCAGCTACCGCTGGTCGCAGATCTTCGAGATGGGCCGGATTACCGCCCGGACCAGCGTGCTCAAGGCACGCCGGCTGACCACGGACCACCAGGCGGCGTTCGCTCCGCCGCCGATCGCCGAGGTCGTCGCCGCAATCCGCGAGCAGAAGCCGGACCTGGTGTTTGCACCACACGTGGAAACCGCGTCGGGCATCATCCTGCCGCCAGCCTATCTGCAGGCCCTGGCAGAGGCCGTGCACGAGGTGGGGGGCCTGTTCGTGCTTGACTGCGTCGCGTCCGGCACGATCTGGGTCGACATGGCGGCGATCGGCGTCGACGTGCTGATCACTGCGCCCCAGAAAGGCTGGAGCGGCTCGCCGTGCTGTGCGCTGGTGATGCTCGGGCAGCAGGCGCGTGAACGGATCGACTCGACCGGCAGCACCAGTTATTCATGCGACCTGCGCAAGTGGCTTCAGATCATGGAGGCCTACGAGCAGGGTGGCCACCTCTATCATGCCACCTTGCCGACCGACGCCCTTGCCAGCTTGCGTGACGTCATGCTGGAGACCCGGCGCCTGGGTTTCGACCTGGTCCGTGACCGCCAGCAGGAACTCGGCGACAAGGTCCGCGCATTGCTGGCCCGCCGGGGCTTCAAGAGCGTCGCGGCCCCGGGTTTCGAGGCGCCCGGCGTGGTCGTCAGCTACACCGACGACGCCGATATCCATTCCGGCAGGAAGTTCCGCGAGGCCGGTCTGCAGTCGGCGGCGGGCGTGCCTTTGCAATGCGACGAGCCGGCGGACTTCAGGACCTTTCGTCTGGGCCTTTTCGGCCTTGACAAGCTGCAGCAGGTCGACCGGACGGTCCAACACCTGGATGAGGCCCTGAGCCGGATCCAGTGACCGGTTGCGCCCGCCCGGCGGCCGGACCTTGAAATGCCAATGGTCAAGACTTCGATCCACGCGGCGATCTGGGGCCGTAACTGGTCGGCCGACGGGATCGGGCCGACGCTCGCGTGCGCAGCGCGAATCGGATATGACTACGTGGTTGTGCCGCTGCGCCGTTTCGAGGCGGTGCAACCGGCCGCGCTCGCGCGCGAATTCGAACACCATGGCATCGCGCCGCTCAGCGCATGCGGGCTGACGCCCGACCGTGATATCGGCTCCTCCGATGCCGCGATCCGGCAGCGCGGTGTCGCGCATCTGAGGCAGGCGATCGCGTTGGCGCGGGATATGGGTTCGACGCAGATCGGCGGCGTGCTCTACGGCCCGCTCGGTAAGGCGTCGCAGCCGCCGTCTGCCGAATCGATCGGGCGCGCCGCGCAGGCGATTCACGAGGCGGCAGAAACCGCCCGGCGCGCCGGTGTCCGTCTCGCCCTCGAAGTGGTGAATCGCTACGAGACGGCGATTCTGCACACCGCGGCGCGCGGGCTCGACTTCCTCGAGGCGGTCGGCCATGACAACGCCTGGCTTCATCTGGATACGTTCCACATGAGCATCGAGGAGGCGGCTCCATTCGATGCGATCGCCAGCGCAGTTCCGAGACTTGCCTACTTCGAACTCGACCAGAGCCATCGTGGCGCCGCCACGGAAGGAAGCCTCGACCTGGTGGCCTGGGCCAAGGCCGCCGAGCGCGCCGGTTATCGCGGCATTGTCGGTGTCGAAGCGTTCTCCCGGGGACTGCTTGCGGACGAACACGCCGATGCGCTGTCGATCTGGGAAAACCGGTTCGACGACGGGGAGCGGATTGCCGCCGGATTCATGCAGGTCATCAGGACCGCCTTCGGGCCCTGAGGCCCGTGGGGGCCGACAGCCTCATGGCGCGACGACGCCGCGCTTATTGCTGAGCGCAGTCGACCCAGCCGCCGCCTGCGTCGCTCGACGCCAGCGCCGACTCGACGAATGTCATCCC
>JBBRJB010000433.1:0-3416 GCA_038220085.1 Burkholderiales bacterium | reverse complement strand
GCAGTCCTTGGCGAGGATGGCTTTGAGGATCAGGCCGTGGTGGTCGTGCGAGATCTGCAGCCGGCCGACGGCGCCGAAGGAGTGACGCCGGTAGGCCTGGGTGCGCGCGCGCATGCGCAGGATCTCCTGGCGCAGGTAGGGATTGCGCGATCCGGCATAGAGGATCTCGTGAAAGTCGATGTTGGCGGCGGGCCACTCCTCCTGCGCGTCGCGCGCGACGACCGGCCGGGCCGCCTCGTGAACCGCGGCGAGGGAGGCGCGCTCCGGGTCCGTCATCCGTTCACAGGCGTAGCGCGCGCAGAGGCTTTCCAGATCCGCCAGCAGCTCCCACATCGCGAAGAGTTGTTGCACGGTCATCTTGGCCACCACCATGCCGCCGCGCGGCAGGCTGGTCAGCAGGCCCTGCGCCTTCAACTGCAGCAGCGCTTCCCGCACCGGCGTGCGGGAAATGCCGTAGTGCTGCATGAGGCCGATCTCGTCGACCGGATCCCCCGGAAGCAGGGCGCCGGTACGAACCTGTTCCTCGATGTTCTGGAAGATGCGCTCGCTCGCTTTCACAGTGCTGGGTGGCGTGACGGAGCGGTATATGTATCACAGGCTAAATATACAGACAACCGCGTTCCGTATATGCGAAGGCGGGGGCAGCTGCCTCAGCCGGTGCGAAACGGCTGCGGCGGCGCGTCCAGCCGGCCGGTTTCGAGGCGTTCGTACTCGGATATCACCTGGGCACCGAACAGCAGCAGGGCGGCCGCGATCTCCAGCGACAGGAGTACGACGATGGCCGTCGTGAGCGAACCGTAGACCAGGCTCACCTGCGACAGTGAACTGAAGTACCAGACGAGCAGGTGGCGGGTGATCTCCCACAGTATCACGGCAGTGACGGCGCCCAGCAGCGCGTGCCGCCAGGCCAGGCTGCCGACCGGCATGACCATGTAGACTGAGGTCAGCACCAGCACTTCGCCGGAGAAACCCAGGAGATACAGCAGCACCCCCGAAACGCCACGCAGCGACCACTCCCTGCCGAACAGGTCGACGCCGTTCTCGCCCATCGCCTGCAGGCCGGCGGCCATGAACGTGACCAGCAGCAGGCCCGCCCCCAGGGTCAGGATGTAGCCGTACGGCAGCAGTGCCGACACAAGGAAGTGCCGGCGCCGCACGGCGACCCGGTGAAGGAAGATCACCGACATGGCGTTCTCCAGCACGGTGAACGCCAGGGAACTGAAGAACAGCATCGTGCCGAGCAGCACCCAGCCGACCACGTCGCGGTGGGTCAGGAACTGGCCCAGTTCACCGATGATCGCCGACGACTGCCCCGGGGTCACAAACTCCAGGTAGCGTCCGATGGTTGCCAGGAGAAAGGCCTGGTCGGTCCAGTGCGAAAGAGCGATTACGCTCAGGATCAGCAGCGGCACGATCGACAGCAAGGCGTAGTACGCCACCGCGCCCGCCAGCAGCAGCCCCTGGTTCGCCCTGAACGCCTTCAGCGTGTTCAGGGCGAAGCGGCCCGGATGGGCCAGGATCAGACGCGCGCGGCGGCCGGGTGCTCGCATTCCCTGCACTCCCTTCCCATACTCCGACAGGCTAGACCATGGGTGGGTCGGATTCTCTCGCGAAATGCCGGTGGGCGGCGACCGCCTCCTTGAAGGACTGCAGCAACCCATCCACTTGCCCGGCGTCGCCGAGGATCAACCCCGGAAGCGGCTTGCCCTTGTCGCCACCGGCGTCGACGCCGGCCTTGGCCAGCAGCTCGCGGGCATTACCGACCGCGAGGATCGCCTTGGCGTGCCGGAACTGGTTGACGATGAATTCCATCGCCTGTCCCGAGCGCGACAGGGCCTCGATCGATCCACCGCCGGGGATTGCCAGGGCATCGAACAGCACCGCCGGCGAGTTTTCCAGGGATACTTCCGCCTCCAGGGGCTTGCCGTCGGTCTTGACGGTACCGATCCGGATGCCGAGGAAATGCGGGACGGCGCCTTCCGCCAGCAACCCCTGGTGAAGCGTTGCAGCGACCCGGCCGTCGACGCCGTCCGCCACCAGAATCGCTACCCGGCGGGTGCGGATGCTGCCGTCGCCGGGGCGGGCCATCAGCGACAGCGCCGGCGATTTCTCGACCTCGGGCTTGGCCGGCCGCTCGAGCGCCTTCGGCAGGGCCGGCGGCACTTCGATGCCCAGCCCCTGGGCGACGCGCCCGGCGAGGTCGGGGTGGACATTGACCAGCGACGCGACCATGCGCTCGCGAATCGCCGGCACCTGGACCTTGCTCAACTCGAAGCGAAATCCGCCCACGGTATGTGCCCGCTCGACATCGCTCAGGCTGTTCCAGAACAAGGTCGCCTGGGTGTAGTGGTCGGCGAACTTCTCCGGCTTGCCCCGTACCTTGTCGGCTTCGATCGGCTCCCTGAACGAAGTGAAGCCGCGCATGCCAGCCTGGAACGGGCAGCCTCCGCCGAGCGAGTTCGGCTCGTAGGCGACTCGTCCGCGGGGCACGGCCTGGCGGTGGATGCCGTCACGCTGGTTGTTGTGCACCGGCACCACCGGCGCGTTGATCGGGATCTCGTGGAAGTTCGGTCCGCCCAGACGGGACAACTGGGTATCGAAATAGGAGTGGATGCGCCCGGCCAGCAGGGGGTCGTTGCTGAAGTCGATGCCCGGCACCACGTTGCCCGTGCCGAAAGCGACCTGCTCGGTCTCAGCAAAGAAATTGTCGGGGTTGCGGTTGAGTACCATCCGGCCGACGATGCGCACCGGCACCAGTTCCTCCGGGATGATCTTGGTCGAATCGAGCACGTCGAAGCTGAAGGATTCGGCCTGCTCCTCGGTGAAGACCTGCACGCCTAGTTCCCACTCGGGATAGGCGCCGGCCTCGATTGCCTCCCACAGGTCGCGGCGATGAAAGTCCGCGTCCGCGCCGGAGATCTTGACCGCTTCGTCCCACACCAGGGAATGCGTGCCCGCCTTGGGTTCCCAGTGGAACTTCACGAAGTGCGACTTGCCCTGTGCGTTGACGAAGCGGAACGTATGCACGCCGAAGCCCTGCATCATGCGATAGCTGCGGGGGATGCCGCGATCGGACATCACCCACATCAGCACGTGGGTGCTTTCCGGCATGAGCGAGACGAAATCCCAGAAGGTGTCGTGCGCGCTCGCCGCCTGCGGCATGCCGTGGTGCGGCTCCGGCTTGACCGAGTGGATGAGGTCGGGAAACTTGATGGCATCCTGGATGAAGAAGACCGGGATGCTGTTGCCGACGATGTCCCAGTTGCCCTCGTCGGTATATAACTTGACCGCGAACCCCCGGATGTCGCGCGCGGCGTCGGTCGAACCGCGCTCGCCCGCGACCGTGGAAAACCTCACGAAGACCGGAGTACGTTTGCCGGCCTCGGCGAATACCGACGCCCGGGTGAGGTCGGTCA
>JBBRJB010000432.1:0-3423 GCA_038220085.1 Burkholderiales bacterium | reverse complement strand
CGGCCGGGTCGGCGCTGGCGCAAACGCTCGACAGCGGCATCCGCAAGGAATCGACCCTGGCCAAGGTGCTCTCCGGCGGCACGATGCGGGTCGGCTATGCCCAGACCGGCCCGTTCTTTTATCGCAATGCCAAGACCGGCGAACTGGGCGGCGTCTATCATGACGCGGCGTTGTCGCTGGCCAAGCAGATGGACGTCAAGGTTGAATTCAAGGAGGTCACCTTCCAGAACGCGACCGTGGCGCTGCGCCGGGACGACTACGACGTGTTCGGCTCGAACCTGACCTACACCATCCCGCGCGGAATGTCGGTGAACTACATCGGTCCCCTCTTTACCCTCGGCAGCCTGCTGATGGTCCACAAGGACAACGCCGGCCGCTTCAAGACGCTGGCCGACTTCAACGATCCCGGCGTGACCTTCTCGGTGGTGTCGGGTGGCAGCGAGGAGCCGCGGATCCCGGTGCTGTTTCCGAAGGCCAAGCTGATCACCACCACCGGCCAGGCCGAACTCGGCGCCGAGCCGGTGCGCGCCAGAAAGTCGGATGTGTGGATGAGCAGCCAGGTGACGGTGCTGGCGATGGCGCAGAGAAACAGCTGGGCGCACCCCTTCGAGCCCGAGAAGCCGATCGATCCGCGTCCGAGCAGCTGGGCGGTGCGCTACGGTGATCCGGAGTGGCACAACTTCCTTGACTTCTGGGCCAAGTTCATGGTGGTCAACGGTGAGATGGACCGGCTGCTGAAGACCCACATCGAGCGAATCAGCACCACATGACGTCTGGCGCCGCGCCCAGCATCCGGGTTATCGACCTGCGCAAGTCCTTCGGCACGCACGAGGTGCTGAAGGGCGTGAGCTTCGACGTCGAGCGCGGCACCGTGGTCAGCATGATCGGCGCGAGCGGCTCCGGCAAGAGCACGCTGCTTCGCTGCATCAACCACCTGGAGGCGCCCAGCGCCGGCGACATCCTGATCGACGGCGAGTCGATCTGCTGGCGGCAGGACCCAGCCGGTGGCGAGCCCGGACACGCCGACGGCCCCCGGCGGCCGCGACCGCTCGGCGAGATCAACCGGATCCGCCGCGAACTCGGCATGGTGTTCCAGCAGTTCAATCTCTGGCCCCACCTGTCGGTGCTGGAGAACGTCATCGAGGCGCCGCGGCGGGTTCGAGGCCTCTCCCGGCGCGATGCGGTCGAACAGGGCGAAGCCTGCCTGCGGCGGGTGCACATGCTCGACAAGGCGCGCGAGTATCCGGCCCGTCTTTCCGGCGGGCAGCAGCAGCGGGTGGCCATCGCACGTGCGCTGGCAATGCGCCCCAAGGCCATGCTGTTTGATGAGGCGACCTCGTCCCTCGATCCCGAACTGACGGACGAGGTGCTCGCGGTGATGCGCGACCTGGCAGGCGACGGTACGACGATGATCGTGGTCACGCATGAAATGGCTTTTGCGCGGGAAGTGTCGGACCGGGTGATGTTCCTGCATAACGGCCTGATCGAAGAGCAAGGTCCGCCGTCGGACCTGTTCGGCGCGCCTCGCTCGGAGCGGCTGCGGCAGTTCCTGGCCAAGACGACGCGCTGACGGCCGATTGATGCTGTCTGACTCCCTGCGCGAAGCGCTCGACCTGACCATCCTCTGGGAATACCGCCATGTGCTGCTGAAGGGCCTGGCGATGAGCCTGGGCGTCTTCGGCGCCGCCGCTGCAGTGGCCCTGACCGCCGGACTCCTGGTCGCGCTGCTGCGTACCGGCCGCTGGCGCCCGGCGCGCGCCCTCGCCACCATCTACACCGAAGTCTCGCGCAATTCGCCGGACTACATCATGGTGGTCTGGGTGCACTTCGTGCTGCCGCTGCTGCTTGGGACCCTGATCGGCCGCCGGCTGGAATTCCATCCCTTCTATTCCGCCGTGATCGCGCTCGGCTTCGTCTACAGCGGCTACTTCGCGGAGACCTTCCGCGCCGGTATCGAGGCGGTGCCGCCGGGCCAGGTGGAGGCCGGCCGGTCATTCGGCATGTCCGGGGCCGCGATCATGCGCCGCCTGATCCTGCCCCAGGTGCTGCGCCGGGTCCTGCCGGAATCCCTCAATCAATTCATCTCGCTCTTCAAGGCGACCAGCATCGTGTCGCTGATTGCGGTGCCGGACCTGATGTACCAGGTGTCGATGATCACGACGGCGGAGATGAAGGCCCTGCCGATCTACACCGGCGCCGCGCTGATCTACTTCGTGGTGGTGTTCGCCTTCGCCAATCTCCTGCAGATGCTGTTGGGCCGCTGGCGCAACCGCATCCTGGCCTGACCGGGGCTGACGGCGCATGGGCAACTGGGAGCGATTCGTCTGGAACCAGCGCGATGCGCTCTGGGCCGGGCTTCAGGTCACCTTCGAGATCTGCGTGATCGCTTTCGCGGCCGCCTTCGTCGGCGGCCTGCTGTTGTGCCTGGCGCGCGTCTATCTGCGCCCGCTGCGGCCGCTGGCGATACTGCTGATCGAGTTCTTCCGCGCCACGCCTATCCTGGTGCAGCTGCTGTGGGTCAACTACGTGTGGCCGGACCTGTTCGGCTGGCCGACAACCTTCTTCGGTGCCGCCTGCGTCGCGTTGGCCGTGCAGTCGAGCGGCTACCTGGCGGAAACCTTCCGCGGGGCGATCGAAGCGATTCCGCGCGGGCACATCGAGGCGGCGGATTCGCTCGGCCTCTCGCCAGTGCGCCGCTTCCTGCGGATCGTCCTGCCCCAGATCCTGATCCAGGCCGCACCCTCGCTGGGCAACCAGTTCACCGTCATCGTCAAGTCCTCGTCGCTGGTGTCGGTGATCTCGGTGGCGGACCTGATGTTCCAGTCGCAGAAGATCGTGAACATGTCCTACGAGCCGATCGAGATCCTGACCGCGACGGCGGCGATCTACATCGTCTTCATCTTCGCGTTCTCGGCCGCGAGCAAGGCGGCGGCGGATCGGCTGCGAAGGCGGTACGGGCTGGACCAGCGGGTCTGAGTCCGGCCGGACTCACCGCCGGCACCGAAGTTTCTGGTTGTCCGCCCGTGAGCAAGGTACAGTATCCGCAAACTCATGACTACACCGGAGAGCACCATGAGCAGCCTCAAGATGATCCACGCCGCCCGTCGCGATTTCAACCGCCGTGTGCTCCAGGCCGGGGTGGCGACGGTTGCCGGCGCTACGCTGTTCGGCACCCGCAACGCCCTGGCGGCGGACAAGGCGGTGCTCGGACACTTCGGGTCGGCCAATCCGCAGACCTACGCCAAGGCGACCGGCGCCTTCCAGAAGGCGCTGGGAGACAAGGTCGCGGTCGATTTCGTGACCGTCAGTGCCGGCTCCCAGGTCATATCGGCGATGGCCGGCGGCAGCATCGACATCTGCAACGTCGGATCGAGCCCGATGGTGGTCGGTTTCGGCCAGGAACTGGACATCTCGATGGTCTAC
>JBBRJB010000431.1:0-3428 GCA_038220085.1 Burkholderiales bacterium | reverse complement strand
TAGGCATCCTCCAGTCCGTCAAAGGCCATGTGATCGAACAAGGTCGCATGACCATAGCGGTAGCCGCCCCGGCCCTTGAGCATCAGGTAGGGCGCGTTGCTCATGCTCTCCATGCCGCCGGCAACGACGATGTCCTGGCTGCCTGCGCTGATGAGGTCGTTGCCCAGCATGGCGGCCTTCATGCCGGAGCCGCAGACCTTGTTGATGGTGGTGGCGCCGGTTGAGATCGGCAGGCCTGCCTTGAGCGCCGCCTGGCGGGCGGGTGCCTGGCCCAGCCCCGCGGGCAGCACGCAGCCCATGATGACTTCCTGGATCTGCTCCGGTTTCAGGCCGGCGCGTTTGACGGCTGCGCCAATGGCGGTTGCTCCAAGGTCGGTGGCGGAGAGGCTGGACAACTCGCCCATCATGCTGCCCACCGGCGTACGGGCGACGGAAACGATGACGATCGGATCTTTCATTTCGGACTCTCCAAGGCTGGTCGGGTCAAGTGCTCAAGCCATCGGCGGCGCGTTCATCCGAGCCGCCCCCCAGGGAATCATGGTAACGCCTTGTCCGGTACCGGCGCCGGCGCCACCGCCTGCATCGCGGGATTGGTGTCGGACTGGCCGAAGCGCAGGCTTGCGGGATAGGGGAAGACATCCTCGAGCACGCCCGCCCGGATCCGGTCCTGACGGGTCTGCCAGTATTCCGCGCTCAGCAGGTCGGCGTGGTATCGCAGGAACGGCCCGCGGACTTTCGCATTGCCCAGCAGGAAGGTTGCAAATTCCTCCGGAAAGACGTCGCGCGGCCCGACCGGATACCAGGGTTCGGATGCCATCTCGTCCTCCGGGGTACGTGGCGGCGGCACCGTGCGGAAGTGGCAGTCGGTAAGGTAGAGCACCTCGTCGTAGTCGTAGAAGACGACCCGTCCCTGGCGCGTCATGCCGAAGTTCTTGTAGAGCATGTCGCCAGGGAAGATGTTGGCGGCCACCATCTCCTTGATCGCCTGGCCGTATTCCCGCAAGGCATGGTCGCGCTCGTCCTCGTCGGCCTCCTCCAGGTAGATATTGAGTGGCACCATGCGCCGCTCGATGTAGAGGTGGCGCACGATCAGCTGGTCGCCTTCATCCTCGATGAGGGTCGGCGCGGTCTGGCGAAGCTCGTCGATCAGGGCCGGGTCGAGCCGGTCCTTGGGAAACGGCACGTCTGAATACTCCCAGGAGTCGGCCATCCGCCCGACCCGGTCATGGGCCTTTACCAGCTGATAGCGATCCTCGATGTACTCGCGGGTGACGTCCTTCTGGCGATCATCCTTGATGAACTTGAACACGAACGGGAATGACGGCAGGGTGAAGACGCCCATCACCAGGCCCTTGATACCGGGCGCCTGGATGAAGCGATCGGTGGAATGCGAGAGGTGCTGCAGCAGGTCACGGTAGAACAGGGTCTTGCCCTGCTTGTGCAGGCCCAGCATGTTGTAGAGCTCGGCCTGCGGCTTGGTCGGCATCAGCGACTGCAGGAAGCGGACATAGGCAGAGGGTGTTTCCATGTCGACCATGAAATAGGCGCGCGAGAAATTGAACAGGGTCTCGATGCGCTCGGTGCCGAACAGGATCGTGTCGAGGAAGACCCGGCCGCGGGAATCACGCAGGATCGGAATCGCAAAGGCCTCGACTTCGCCGTCATTGACCAGCCGTCCCATCAGGTAGGCGGCCTTGTTGCGGAAGAACAGCGAGCGCAACACGTTGATCTGGCAGTCGCTGGCCGGCGCGAAGTTCGAGGTGAGGTGCTTGCGGCCGGCCTGGATGACCAGGTCGACGTCCCGGTCGATGTCCTGGTAGCCGCAGGCCAGTCCGAGGTCGATGATGATCTGCCGGAACGCCGCTTCCCACCCCTTGTCCACGGGGTAGTAGGACCGGAAGGAAGGCGGGGTCGAATCGAGATAATCGGTGGCGGTATAGGGCCGCACGAAGATGAAGTCGTTGTGGAAATAGCTGCGGTGCAGGATCTTGGTGCTGACGGTGTTGAAGAAGGTTTCCGCGAGCTCCGGCTGCTGGTGCTCGGCCAGGAGCGCGACGTAGCTGCGCTTGACCGTGCTCCACAGCGAGGCGTCGCGCAGGTCGCCCTCCCGGAACTGGGACTGCAGCGTCGCCACCGCCTCTCGCACCCGTTGGTCGTAGAACGTGATCCGCTCGTGGGCGAGACGGCGGATCGCGTGCCAGTCCCCGGCTTCGAAGCGGCCCTTGGCCTGCTGCGCGTTGTAGCGCAGGACCGCAAAGTGACGATCGAAGCCGGCCAGCATCGTGCCGGCGATAGCCGCGGGCAGGCCGGTCGCGAACGACGTCATTGCCGTGCCGGTGCGCCGGTATCCGATGCCGGGTCTGTCACGCGGTCTGGGCGAACAACTCGCGTCCGATCAGCATCCGGCGGATTTCCGATGTCCCGGCGCCGATCTCGTAGAGCTTGGCATCGCGCCACAGGCGGCCGGTGGGGTAGTCGTTGATATAGCCGTTGCCGCCCAGGCACTGGATCGCCTCGCCGGCCATCCAGGTGGCCTTCTCCGCGGCATAAAGGATGGCGCCGGCGGCGTCCTTGCGCAGGTTGCGGACATCGATCTTGCCGGCACGCGACAGGTCGCACTGCCGACCGACTTCGTAGACATAGGCCCGGCAGGCCATCATCGTGGTGTACATGTCGGCCAGCTTGCCCTGCATCAGTTGGAACTCGCCGATCGGCTGACCGAACTGTTTGCGGTCGTGCAGGTAGGGAACCGTGACGTCCATGCAGGCGGACATGATGCCCAGCGGGCCGCCGGACAGCACCGCCCGCTCGAAATCCAGCCCGCTCATGAGCACGTTCACCCCGCGCCCGACGCCGGTCAGCGGATCCTCGCCGATGCCGCCGAGGATACTGTCGGCGGGGATCTCGCAATCCTCGAACACCAGCTCGCCGGTGTGGCTGCCACGCATGCCGAGTTTGTCGAGCTTCTGGGCCACGCTGAAGCCTTTGGCGCTCTTCTCGACGAGGAAGGCGGTGATCCCGCGGGGTCCGGCCTGGACGTCGTTCTTGGCGTAGATGACCATGACATCGGCATCCGGGCCGTTGGTGATCCACATCTTGCTGCCGTTGAGCACCCAGCGGTCGCCCTTGAAGTCCGCCCGCAACTTCATCGAGACGACATCGGACCCGGCATTGGGTTCCGACATGGCCAGCGCGCCGACGGTTTCGCCGGCGATCAGACCCGGCAGGTAGCGCTCCTTCTGCTCGCGCGTGCCGTTGCGGTGGATCTGGTTCACGCAGAGATTGGAGTGCGCGCCGTAGGACAGGCCGACCGATGCCGAGCCGCGGGATATTTCCTCCATCGCGACGATATGCGCCAGGTAGCCCAGGTTGGTGCCGCCATAGTCCTCGGAGACGGTCAACCCGTGTGCACCCAGTTCACCCAGCTT
>JBBRJB010000430.1:0-3430 GCA_038220085.1 Burkholderiales bacterium | reverse complement strand
TCGTTTCCACCAAGCGTGCCCGTCGCGGGTTGCGCCTATATATAAGCCCAAGCAAAGCCATGCCGACCATCAACCAGCTAGTACGCAAGCCGCGTGAATCCGCAGTCGTCAACAGCAAGAGTCCCGCGCTTGAGAACTGCCCGCAGCGGCGTGGCGTGTGCACCCGGGTGTACACCACGACCCCGAAAAAGCCGAACTCGGCTCTGCGCAAGGTTGCCAAGGTCCGATTGACCAATGGTTACGAGGTCATCAGCTATATCGGCGGTGAAGGGCACAACCTGCAGGAGCACTCGGTGGTGCTGATTCGCGGCGGCCGGGTGAAGGACCTTCCGGGCGTCCGGTACCACATCGTGCGGGGTTCGCTGGACCTGCAGGGCGTCAAGGATCGCAAGCAGTCCCGCTCGAAGTACGGCGCAAAGCGGCCGAAGGCGAAGTAAGCGAGCGATTGTCCGATCGATTGTCGCTGCCGGCCAGAGGAAGCAGACAGGGCGAGGCAGCAGGACGGGAAGCAGCAGGACGGGGAGCAGACTAGGAGGATGAAAGGCCGGAGCGGCCAGCGCCCTCGGCAGAGAGATTTTTCGTAGTGGGGCGGTCAAGCATGTGCCAGCCGTCCAGTAAGCGATCCCGCCTGATGATCCATCATGGTTTCGGGAATCAGGGAAGGGCACCACAGCCGGGAGCGATGCTCCCGGGCGCGGGCCCGACCCGGCTGAATCAACAAGAGAGGTTTAGAAATGCCACGTCGTCGTGAAATTCCCAAGCGCGTCATCCTGCCGGATCCGCTCTACCACAATGAAGAAGTCGCCAAGTTCATCAACGTGCTGATGCTGGCCGGCAAGAAAGCAGTGGCCGAACGCATCCTCTACGGGGCCTTCGAGCAGATCAAGGGCAAGTCCGGAAAGGATCCGATCGAAGTGTTCCAGTTCGCCTTGTCAAACTGCCGGCCGATGGTCGAGGTCAAGAGCCGTCGGGTCGGCGGCGCCAACTACCAGGTGCCGATCGAAGTGCGGCCGATCCGCCGCACCGCGCTGGCGATGCGCTGGCTGCGGGAAGCGGCGAAGAAGCGCAGCGAAAAATCGATGGGCCTGCGACTGGCCAGCGAACTGATGGAAGCGGCGGAGAACCGTGGGGGCGCCGTCAAGCGGCGTGACGAGGTCCACCGCATGGCCGAGGCCAACAAGGCTTTCTCGCACTTCCGTTTCTGATCTGCACCGGGGGGATCAGGCCCGCACATACTGAACCGCTTTGCCCAGGCGTTGGCGTCGACACCGGGTTTGTCGAGCGTCGACGCGTTGTTGTGTTTTTGAAGGACTGTAATCATGGCTCGCAAGACACCGATCGAGCGATATAGAAACATCGGCATCTCGGCGCACATCGACGCCGGGAAGACGACGACCACCGAACGCATCCTGTTCTATACCGGCGTCAACCACAAGATTGGCGAGGTTCACGACGGCGCGGCCACGATGGACTGGATGGAGCAGGAACAGGAGCGCGGCATCACGATCACGTCCGCCGCCACGACCTGCTACTGGAAGGGTATGGACAAGACCTTTCCGGAGCACCACATCAACATCATCGATACGCCCGGGCACGTCGACTTCACGATCGAAGTCGAGCGTTCCATGCGCGTTCTCGACGGCGCCTGCATGGTTTACTGTGCCGTCGGTGGGGTGCAGCCCCAGTCCGAGACGGTCTGGCGGCAGGCCAACAAGTACAAGGTGCCGAGGCTTGCGTTCGTCAACAAGATGGACCGGATCGGGGCCAACTTCTTCAAGGTCTACGAGCAGATGCGGACGCGGCTGCGGGCCAACCCGGTTCCGCTGCAGATCCCGATCGGTGCGGAGGACAAGTTCCAGGGCGTCGTCGATCTGATCCGCATGAAGGCGATCATCTGGGACGAGGCTGGCCAGGGCATTACTTTCCAGCTGGTGGATATTCCGGCCGAGCTCGAAGGCGCGGCGGCCGAGTGGCGCGAGAAGATGGTGGAAGCTGCGGCTGAAGCCAACGAAGAGTTGATGAACGAGTACCTAGAGAGCGGCGAGCTGTCGATCGAGAAGATCAAGCTCGGCCTGCGCCAGCGCACCATCGCGAGCGAGATCGTTCCGATGCTGTGCGGCACCGCCTTCAAGAACAAAGGGGTGCAGGCGATGCTCGATGCGGTCATCGAGTTCCTGCCGTCGCCGGTCGACATTCCGCCGGTGCCGGGGATCAACGACGACGATGAGCCGGTCGTGCGCCGCGCCGATGACAAGGAAAGTTTCTCGGCGCTGGCCTTCAAGCTGATGACCGACCCCTTCGTCGGCCAGCTGACCTTCATCCGGATCTACTCCGGCGTGCTGAAATCCGGGGACAGCGTCTACAACCCGATCCGCGGCAAGAAGGAGCGGGTCGGTAGGCTGCTTCAAATGCATGCCAACAATCGTGTCGAGATCAAGGAAGTGCATGCCGGCGATATCGCTGCCGCGGTGGGACTGAAGGAAGTCACCACCGGCGAGACGCTGACGGATCCGGACGCCATCGTGATCCTGGAGCGCATGATTTTCCCGGAGCCCGTCATCCACCAGGCAGTGGAACCCAAGACCAAGGCGGACCAGGAAAAGATGGGCATCGCGCTCGGCCGGCTGGCCCAGGAAGATCCATCTTTCCGGGTGCGCACCGATGAGGAATCCGGCCAGACGATCATTGGCGGCATGGGTGAGCTGCACCTTGAAATCATCGTCGACCGCATGCGCCGCGAATTCGGGGTCGAGGCCAATGTCGGCAAGCCGCAGGTTGCGTACCGCGAGACGATCCGCAAGACTGTCGACGAGGTCGAGGGCAAGTTCATCAAGCAGTCCGGAGGTCGCGGGCAGTACGGCCACGTCGTGCTGAAGGTCGAACCGCTGCCGCCAGGCGGCGCCGGATTCGAGTTCGTCGATGCGATCAAGGGCGGAACGGTGCCGCGTGAGTACATTCCGGCGGTGCAGAAGGGGGTCGAGGAAACTCTGCCGTCCGGCGTCCTCGCCGGCTACCCGGTGGTGGACGTGAAAGTCACCCTGTTCTTCGGCTCCTACCATGATGTCGATTCGAACGAGAATGCGTTCAAGCAGGCCGGGTCGATGGCCTTCAAGGAAGGCATGCGTCGGGCGAGTCCGGCGCTGCTCGAGCCGATGATGGCGGTCGAGGTCGAGACGCCCGAGGACTACGCCGGTACGGTGATGGGGGATCTCTCCTCACGCCGTGGCATGGTCCAGGGAATGGACGACATGGTCGGCGGCGGCAAGGCGATCAAGGCCGAAGTGCCGCTTGCGGAAATGTTCGGCTACTCCACCACGCTGCGCTCCCTGACGCAGGGTCGCGCGACCTACACGATGGAATTCAAGCAGTACGCCGAGGCGCCGAAGAACGTCGCCGAAGCGGTGATCGCATCCCGGACCAAGTGACCCGG
>JBBRJB010000429.1:0-3433 GCA_038220085.1 Burkholderiales bacterium | reverse complement strand
CGAGATCCGCGAGCGGATGATTGGATCGCGCAGGGATCAGCAAGGTCAGCTGCACCCCTCGCCGGCACGCCAGGCACAAGGCAGACAGCAGCGCGTCGTCCGGTACGAAGTACGGCGTCACCGCGAGCAGGCGGGTCTGGGTGTGATAGGCGGCGGCGAGCAGCAGCGAATAGACGGTGTCATCGACATGGTCGGGACCGCTCGGCACGAGTTGCGCAATAGCGGATGACGCCGCTGCCGGAGGCACGCCATCGCCAGCCAGGCCGGTCGGTACCGGCGACTGGCGCGTCCGCCCGCTGGCCACCTGCCAGTCGTGTTCAAACAGGATCTGCGCCTGCACCGCCAGGTCGCCGACGACCGAGAAACTCAGGTCCACCCACGCCGGATCACCCGGACGGTCGTGAAAGTACTCCACGGCCTGGTTGCGCCCGCCGCTCCAGAGCCGCCAGCCATCCGCAATCGTGAGCTTGCGATGGTTTCGCAGGTTCGTCCGCCCGCGCAGCGGGTTGTGCAGCAAGGGCATGAACCATCGCACCGACACGCCAGCGGCGCGCAGGGATCGAATCCGGTCACGCGGCGTCCGCAGGCAGCCGATGGCATCGAGCAGGAGCCTGACGTGCACGCCGCGGCCGGCCGCCTGCGCCAGTTCCGCGACGATCCGATCCCCGATTTCGTCGGGACGCAGGACATAGGTGCACAGGTCCAGCGAGCGCTGCGCGCCCCGCACCAGGTCCAGCAACGCCTGCCAGGACTGCTCACCGTCGGCGTGAAAAGTGATCTCATGATTACGGCAGGCCGGCGGCAAGCCGAAGGAGGCAAGTACCTGCGTCGCCCAGGCCGGACCGGACAGCGAGGCGTCGCCAGCGACGAGGCGACCGGAATCCGCGTCAGTGCGCCCGGTTGCTGCCTGTCCGGTTGCTGTGAGCCCGCCTGCGGGGCTGACGCTCTGCAGGCGAACCAGCACGCCCGGCCTGACGAACTTGCGAGTGCCGAACAGCAGGAACAGCGGTACGCCGACATACGGGAACATCGCAATCACCAGCACCCATGACAGCGCCGCCGACGGCTGACGCCGATGCTTTCCCGCCCTCGTGACCAGCACGTAGACCAACAACCCGCTGAACGCGAAGGCGGCATGCTCGAGCAGCGTCATGTGAACGGACTACAGCGTGCGGTCCTCATCGATCCTCCAACCCGTCGATTTGCGTTATCGTGCATGCTATACACAACCCTGCGCACAAACCTGCGCACAACCTTGCGCACAAACCTGCGCTCTCCCCCGATCGACGGAACATGATTGAACCAGCCGCGTCCGCCCCGGCACAAGACACCGACCACAACCCCGCGCCGGAACCGCCCGGCAGCATCGGCCTCGATTGGGGAACCACCAATCTGCGCGCGTTCCTGCTGAGCAGTGACGGCGCTGTCATGGAACAGCGCGAGCGGCCCTGGGGCATCCTTTCGTTGCCGGCCCCAAGCGCTGCCGGCGGCTTCGACCAGGCGCTGACGGGAATCGCCGGCGACTGGCTGGCGGCGCATCCGGACATTCCGCTGATTGCCAGCGGCATGGTCGGCAGCGCCCAGGGGTGGCTCGAGGCACCTTACCTGGAATGCCCCGCCGGCGCCAGCGAACTTTCCCGACGCCTGGCGACCGTGGCGACCGCAAACGCGCGCCGCCTGCACATCGTGCCGGGGCTCCTGCTGAACCACGCCGACACGCTGCCCGATGTCATCCGCGGCGAAGAAACCCAGGTCATCGGGGCCCTTGCGGCGGGTGCCCCGCCGACACAGAACCTGTGTTTCGTGCTGCCCGGCACCCACTCCAAATGGGTACTGGTACGCAACCAGCGGATCGTACAGTTCGCCACGTACATGACAGGGGAAGTATTCGCCACCCTGAAACAACATTCGATCCTCGGCCGGCTGATGACGGCGACCGCACCGGCCGCAGGCGATACGGCCGCAGAGGCAGCGACCGGCGAGTCGGCTGCAGCCTATTCCAAGGGCCTGGCGCTCGCCCGCGACAGCGGCCCCGGCGACCTCCTTCGGCAGCTGTTCACGGTGCGCTCGATGCACCTCGCCGGTCGTCTCCCGGTCACCGTGCTGTCGGACTACCTTTCCGGACTGCTGATCGGCCATGAACTGGTATCGGCCATCGCCTGGCTGCAACGGCAGGCGGGAGCGGACACTCCGATCGTGCTGATCGGCGAGTCGGTGCTGCTGACGCGCTACACGGCAGCCTTCGCCGCGTCGGGGCTGCAGACGACCACCTTGGGAAACACCGCCGCCGCTGGCCTTCACCACCTGATCAATCTTGCGGGACTTCGATGAAATCGCTTGCCGATCTGCGCAAGAGCTACCAACGCGGCGAACTCGACGAAGCAACCGCCAAGGGCGACCCGCTGGAACTGTTCGGGGCCTGGCTCGACGAAGCCCTGGCCGCCAAGTTGCCGGAGCCGAATGCCATGACGCTCGCCACCGTCGACGCCGACGGCCGCCCCTCGACCCGGATCGTGCTGATCAAGGGCTACGATCAGAACGGGCTCGTCTGGTTCACCAACTATCTCAGCCGCAAGGGCCGCCAACTGGCCGGTAATCCGGCCGCCGCCCTGCAATTCCATTGGGTCGAACTGGAACGGGTGGTTCGCATCGAGGGGCAGGTCAGCCAAGTCGCGGATGCCGAGTCGGACGCCTACTTCAATTCGCGGCCGCTGGCATCGCGGATCGGAGCCTGGGCATCCGAGCAGAGCACTGTCATCAGCGGCCGCGGCGTGCTGCTGGCGCGGGCGGCGGACTACGGCCTCAAGTTCGGTTTGAACCCGCCGCGTCCACCGCACTGGGGAGGATACCGCCTGGCGCCCGAGCGCTGGGAGTTCTGGCAGGGCCGTCCTTCGCGCCTTCACGACCGGCTGGCCTTTCGCCGCGGCGATCCCCTGCAAACGCGGGGCGCAAGCACGACCGGATGGATCTGCGAAAGACTCGCGCCCTGAAGGGTACGGGTCAGTGAAACTGGGTACTGGCGGGTTCGGTGTCTTCGGGCATCTCGACGTGTACCACCTCATCCGAAGGACTCGGATAAAGTGGCGCGCCGCAATCCTCGCAGAACTCCGGCTCGGTGACTTCAGTCCATACCGCGATGTCCTGCACGCCCACTTCACGCAAGGCTTCCCTGATGCGTTCCAGCGGAGTCGGCTCGTCGTTTTCCGACTCTGCGCCCAGAAGGGGCCAGACCACGCCTTGCGCCACTTCGTCCCCATCGCCCACGGTCAGGCCGATCCGGTATTCATCGATACGCTCACCGCCAAAGGCACCGATGGTGGCCTTGATCTCGTTAGCGTCGATCGCCAGGGCGTGAGTCAGGAAGTGCACCGCGGCCTTGATGCCATAAGCGCGCACCCGCCGATCGGACTCGCGCAGATTGATATGGTACGCA
>JBBRJB010000428.1:0-3449 GCA_038220085.1 Burkholderiales bacterium | reverse complement strand
CTGCATTGGGGCATGCCGCCAGCGTTGCGATGGCGCGTTCCCACGCCGCAAGGGCGGGTGGCCTGCGGTCGCTCGGCAGCCCGGTATGGTTCAGGATGATCGTGGTGTCCGGAAAGTCCCGGGCAAGGTCTGCCGCCTCCGCAAGATGCCACCAGGGCGTCTGCAGGTCAAAGCGCAGACCCAGCGGCGACAGCCTGGCAAACCCGGCACGCCACGCGGGGTCGGTCATGCCGCCCGGCTTCGAATCATCCGGCGCCGCGTTCGCCCGCGGTTTATGGCGAATGCTGCGCATGAAATCGAAACTGCTCAGCTCCTCCAGCACCGGCTGGCAGTCGTCACGGTCCAGCCATGCCTGGCCGACCATGACGGTGGGAAAGGAGGTCTGGCCGCGCAGGCGCGAAATGTAGCGCGCCTCACCCACCGGGTCGCGCGAATCCCATTCCGCTTCGACGTAGACCGTCTTGACGACCTGGTGCGGCGCCACGTCCGCGAAGTAATCGTCCGGCAGGTAGCGCCGGCGAATCGCCCGGTAGTCGCCGTAGCGAAAGGGAATCGGCGGCTCGTCGCGCAGCCACGGGTAATAGTTCGCTTCGATGTCCCAGAAATGCTGGTGTGCATCGACGATCGGAAAGTTGTAAGTCATGCTGTCCCTTCTGCGGTCGGCGGCTTGGCTGGCCACGATATCGTCTTCCTGCCTGCAGTCGCGCGGGGACCAGGCGCGTCGCCGTCGACATTTTCCGCGAGGGCCAGCGCTTTCTTGACCAGCACGTGATCGCGCATCATCTGTTCCACCCGGCCGGCGTCGCGGCTCAGCAGTGCGCTCACGACGTGTTCGTGAGCCTCGATGCTCTGCGCCCAGTTGGCGCCCTGGAGATTGGACTGGTAGCGCAGCTTCTGGACCTGCGCATTCAGGCTCCTAGATGCCCCTCGGCCGACAGGATCCGGTATGCTTCGCGCAAGGGGGTGCGCGACACTTTGAGCCGGTCGCACAGCTCCCGTTCGTTGAGCCGGCTCCCGGGCGCCAGCTTGCCCGCGGCAATCAGCTGACGCAGGCTGTCGGCGACGACGGTGGACAACGTCGGATGATCGATTGCCATCCCGGCGGTGCTGTTCATGGAGAGGCTTGTCTTGACGTTCCAGGCGTTCCAGGCATTGCGGGAATTGCGGGAATTGCGAAAATTCCTGGGGGTGTCTCATCGAGGCTCGCCGCCGAGCCGGGTCCCCCGTTTTCACCGGCTTATGGAATATTGTATACCGGCTCACGAGGTGCCACGGGTGAACGAAACGCATAACAACCTGCTGACCCGGATCGGTCCGGGAACGTCCTGCGGCAGCCTGCTGCGATGCTACTGGCAGCCGGCCGCCCTGGTCGACGAATTCGATCCGGCGCTGGACCCGCGGATGGCCCTGCGTCCGCTCAAGGCAGTCCGCCTGATGGGACAGGATCTCGTGCTCTTCAAGGATGCCGACGACCGCTGGGGGCTCCTGGACAGGGGCTGCCCGCATCGCGGCGCCGACTTGTCGTTCGGCCGTCACGAGGGTGACGGCCTGCGCTGCCCGTTTCACGGCTGGAAGTTCGATGTCGAGGGCAATTGCCTGGAGACGCCGGCCGAACCCCACGGCAGCAGGCTGTGCGAGCTCGTGCGCCAGCGCAGCTATCCGGTGCTCGAGCGCGGTGGCGTGCTGTTCGCCTGGCTCGGCGACGAAGGGTCGGTGCCGCCGCCGTTCCCGGACTTCGACTGCTTCGTGGCGCCGGCAAGCCACCGCTTCGCATTCAAGGGGCTGTGGCAGGCGAACTGGCTGCAGTCCTTCGAAGTCGGCATCGATCCCGCCCACCCGTCGTTCCTGCACCGTTACCTGCAGGATGAGCCGCTCGATCACGTGGGGAGCAACGCCGCCGGCAAGCAGTTCCGCAGCGCGGCGGCCGGGACGGTGGCCGGCGCCCAGTGGCCCATGACCCGGATCATGAGGGAGTTCACCAGGCCCGAGATCAGCTTCGAGGTAAGGCCCTGGGGCATGCAACTCACCGCCTTGCGCCCGATGTCCGAGCAGCTGACCCATGTGCGCATCACCCAGGCCATCTTTCCTGCCACATTCGTCATCCCGCTCTCCGAGACACTGACCATCACGCAGATGCACGTCCCGGTCGACGACGCGCGCACGTACTGGTACTCGTTCTTCACCAGCTTCGCAGGGTCGCTGGACAAGGAGGCCATGCGCGCCCAGCGCCTGCAGTTCATCACTCTGCCCGACTACGTTCCCAGATCGGGGCGCCACGACAATTGGGGCTTCGATCCGCAGGAGCAGATGACGCAGACCTACCTGGGCATGGGGCAGGAAGACATCAACCGGCACGACCAATGGGCGGTGGAGAGCATGGGTGCAATACAGGATCGCACCCGCGAGCACCTGGGCACCAGCGACAAGGTCATCATGGCCAATCGCCGGGCGTTGCTCAAGGCGATCGAGTCGGTACAGGCCGGCGGCTCGGCTCCCGGTACTGCCGACCCGGCCCTCTGCGCCGCAATGCTTGGTCCGGATACCGTCGACGGCATCGCGCCGGCCGGTGACTGGCCCGCCTGGTGGCACCAGCAGACCCAGACCCGGCGCAGCGGGACGCCGTGGCTGGCCCAGCCGGCCGGGTTGGCCCAGGCCTGATGACCGGTTTCGCCGCGCGCTGTGGCCTTGACGACGAGGCGCGCCAGCAGGCGATCGCCCATACCGGCCGGCTGATCGACAGCGCCGGCGTCGACCTGGTTCGCTTTGCCTGGTGCGACCTGCATGGCATCACGCGCGGCAAGGCACTGGTTGCAGCCGCCGCCATGAAGGCGTTACGCGACGGCCTTGGCATTGTCGCCACCGTGATGCTCAAAGACACGTCGGACCGGACCGCCTACAAAGTGTTCGAGCCCGGCGGCACCGCCGGATTGCCGGGTTTCGAAGGCGCCGGCAACCTGGTGCTGCTCGCGGATCCATCCAGCTTCCGGACCCTGCCATGGGCGCCGGGCACCGGTTGGATGTCCGGTCAGCTCTGGTTCCCGAACGGCGAACCGGTCGAACTGGACACGCGACGGGTGCTGCAGCGCGCCCTGGCAAAGCTGGACGACGCCGGCTACGACCTGCGCTGCGGACTCGAGGTGGAATTCCACATCTACCGGATCCGCGACAGCACTCCGCAACTGGACCCTGAGCGTGCGGGCTGGCCGGGATTGCCGCCGGACGTCGACCTGATCCACCCGGGCTACAACCTGCTGACCGAAGCCTGGTGGGACATGGCCGAGAAGCCGCTTCGAATCGTGCAGAACACCGCGCAAGCCTTGGGACTGCCACTGCTATCCCTGGAAATCGAACTCGGGCCGAGCCAGGTGGAAGCCGTCTTCGACGTCACCGATGCGCTGACCGCGGCAGACAACATGGTGCTTTTCCGGGGCGCCGTCAAGCAAGCTCTC
>JBBRJB010000427.1:0-3450 GCA_038220085.1 Burkholderiales bacterium | reverse complement strand
TGGAACCCTATAATCATCCGAACTTTCCTATCTATCACTTTGATTTGTATAGGTTCTCTTCCAGCGATCAATGGTTCGATGCAGGCTTCGACGACATCTTCGCCGGTCTGGGGCTCATGCTCCTTGAATGGCCCGAGAAAGCGGCAGGCGCACTCGCGCCCCCGGACTTGCTGCTCGAACTCGAGGCGACCGGACACGGCGAACAGCGGCGCTTGCGGGCGAGCGCGAACACGGAGGCCGGACGGCAATGCCTGATGTGCCTCGCCCCCCGATTACCGCCGCTGGCGCAGCCGCCGGCCTGCGCGGCGCCGGGAACCGACGCCGACTCCTGAAGGCCGGCGTCGCCGGCGTGCTCGCCTTCGACCTGCGGCTTGCCCACAGCGGCGCCATCGCGGCGGTGCGGGTCTGGCCGGCCAAGGAGTACACCCGCGTCACCCTGGAACTCGAGCAACCGCTGGCGCACTCGCATTTCATGATCGAGGACCCGTTGCGGGTGGTGGTCGACCTGCAGGGCATCGCCGTGGATTCCGCCCTGCGCGAGCTGGTCGCGAAGGTCATCCCTTCGGATCCGTACATCCGCCAGGTCCGGGTCGGCCAGTTCAATCCCGACACGATGCGCCTGGTGTTCGACCTGAAGCAGGCGGTCAAACCGCAGATCTTCACGCTTGCGCCGGTTGCCGAGTACAAGCACCGGCTGGTCATCGACTTCTATCCGACCCGGCCCCCGGATCCGCTCGACCTGCTGATCGCCCAGACCGAGGCAGCGGCGATCATGCGCGCGCTCGCGGCGGAAAACGTCCCGGGTGCGGACACCCCGCGCCCCAGCAAGCGCGAACTCGGGCGCGGCGGCGGCCGGGTGCTGCCCCGTCCCGCGCCGCCGGTGGTGGCGCGACTGGTCACGATCGCCATCGACCCGGGCCACGGCGGCGAAGATCCCGGTGCCCGCGGCCCGCGCGGCACGCTGGAGAAGGACGTGGTGCTGGCCATTGCAGCCCGCGTCAAGGCCAAGCTGGCCCGCGAACCGAACATGCGCGTCTTCCTCACGCGCGACGACGACTTCTTCGTGCCGCTGGCCACCCGCGTGAGCAAGGCGCGGTCGGTCAAGGCCGACCTGTTCGTGTCGATCCACGCCGATGCGTTCGTCAAGTCCCGGGCCCGCGGGTCGTCGGTTTTCGTGCTGTCCGATCGCGGCGCCAGCAGCGTCGGGGCCCGCTGGCTCGCCAGCAAGGAGAACGGCGCCGACCTGGTCGGCGGCGTCAACCTGCGCAGGCGCAACAAGGAAACGGCCCAGCTGCTGATGGAGCTGATGACCACCTCGCAGATCCGGGACAGCCGGCGTTTCGCGGCCTCGGTGCTGTCGGAGCTCGGCGACATCGGCGAACTGCACAAGCCCCAGGTCGAGCAGGCCGGCTTCGCGGTGCTGAAGGCGCCGGACATCCCGTCGATCCTGGTGGAGACCGCGTTCATCAGCAATCCCCAGGAGGAACTGAAGCTGCGCAGCGCGCGCTACCAGGACCAGCTGGCATCGGCGATCGTGCGCGGCATCCGCGCCTACTTCAAGGACAATCCCCCCGGGCCGCGGGGCAAGATCCTCTAGCTGCCGACGCTAGTTCGCCGCGGGGCTCGCTGCCCGCCGCTTGAATAGGGTGTGGCGCAGCACCTCGTAGACTGCCGGCAGGCCGGGAATGATGATCATGGCGAGCGTGACCCACTGGAAGTTGTCCCGGACCCAGGTGGTGTTGCCCAGCAGGTAGCCCAGCGTGGTCAGGCTGACCACCCACAGCACGGCACCGGTCACATTGAACAGCGCGAAGCGCGCGTAGGTCATCGCGGCGACGCCGGCAACGAAGGGCGCGAACGTCCGGATGAAGGGCATGAAGCGCGCGACGATGATCGTGATGCCGCCGTGCTTCTCGTAGAACGCGTGCGTGCGCAGGAACGCGGCGCGATTGAAGAAGCGCGAGTTCTCCCAGCCGAACACCTTCGGGCCGACGTAGTGTCCGACCGAGTAGTTGAGCGCATCGCCGAGCACCGCGGCCACCGTGAGCAGGATCAGCAGCAGCCCCAGATCCATCCCGCCGACGGCGGCGATGGTGCCGGCAACGAACAGCAGCGAATCGCCTGGCAGGAAGGGCATGACCACGAAGCCGGTCTCGATGAAGATGATGGCGAACAGCAGCACGTAGACCCAGACGCCATAGCTTTCCACCACCGTGGCGAGATGCTTGTCCAGGTGCAGGAAGATATCGATCAGCGACGAGAGGTCCATGGCCCGATCCGTGACGCAAAGGCGATCGATGATACAGCCCGCCTATACTCTTCTCCTACCCGCAACCGATCCGCTATGCCAACAACCGCACGCCAATTCCCACTGGGAGCGCCCGGCGTCGCCGTGCCGCCCGGCGTCGCCGTGCCGTCCGGCGAACTGCCGTCCATCGGTTTGCGGCCGATCGCGCTGCTGCCGGACGCACTGATCAGCCAGATCGCCGCGGGCGAGGTCATCGAACGGCCTGCGTCGGTCGTCAAGGAACTGCTCGAGAACGCCATCGACGCGGGAGCCGACCACATCGAGGTCCGCGTCGATGACGGCGGCCTCGGGCGGCTTCTGGTCAGTGACAACGGCCGCGGCATCGCCCCGGATCAGATTCCCCTGGCGCTGCTGCGGCACGCCACCAGCAAGGTCGGCTCGCTCGAGGACCTGGAACGGGTGGCGTCGCTGGGTTTTCGCGGCGAGGCGCTGGCCTCGATCGCTTCGGTGGCCCGGGTGGTCCTCACCAGCCGGATCGCCGGGGCCGCGCACGCCTGGGTGATCGATGCGCGCCCGGGCCAGGTCCCGCCGCAGGCGCCCGCGCCGGCCGCGGCGGGGTTCGGCACGATCATCGAGGTGTTCGACCTGTTCTCGGCGACCCCGGCCCGCCGCAAGTTCCTGAAGGCCCCGAACACCGAGGCAGCGCACTGCCTCGAGGCGGTCCGGCGAACCGCGCTGGCGCATCCGGGCATCGCCTTCGACGTGTTCCAGGACGGACGCGAAGTCCGGCATTGGGCCGCTACCGAGCCGGCGCTGCGCGCGCATGAGGCGATCGGCGAGCAGGGGCGGCTTCATCCACTCGATGTCGGGGCCGGCCCGATGCAGGTGAGCGGCCTGCTCGGCGATCCCGATGCCGCCCGCGGCCGCCCGGACCGCCAGTACCTCTATGTCAACGGCCGCTTCGTGCGCGACCGGATGCTGGGCCAGGCGGTGCGCCAGGCCTATCGGGACCGGCTCCACGGCGACCGTCATCCGGTGTACGCGCTGTTCATCCGCATCGATCCGGCCCTGGTCGACGTCAACGTGCATCCGGCCAAGATCGAGGTCCGCTTTCGCGACGCGGCCGCGGTGCGCAGCCTGGTCTTTCACGCGGTCGAGTCGATCCTGGCCCCGGTCGTGCCCGACGGCGCGCCGACAGCGGC
>JBBRJB010000426.1:0-3452 GCA_038220085.1 Burkholderiales bacterium | reverse complement strand
CGCCCTGGTATTGCGGCACGGCCTGCTGGCCGGGAGCCACCTGCTGCTGGCCGGACACAGTCGCGGGCAGCGATGCACCCGATTGCGGGGCCCCTTGCATCGCCTGGGAGCCCGCCTGACCCGGCATCCCCTGGAATTGCGGATTGACCTGGCCCTGGAGTTGCTGGGGTGACTGCTGCGGCTGTGGCTGACCTTGCAATTGCTGCTGCAGTAGCTGTTGCTGCTCGAACTGCTGCTGTTGCTGTTGAACCTGCTGCTGTTGAACCTGCTGCTGTTGAACCTGTTGCTGTTGAACCTGCTGCTGTTGAACCTGTTGTTGCTGCTGCTGTTGCTGCTGCTGTTGCTGAAGCTGCTGCTGCTGCTGAAGCTGCTGTGACTGCAACTGCTGCTGCTGTGGTGGCGCCGGCGGCTGCAACTGCGGCGGCGCTGCCCGCGCTGCCGGGGGCAGGGGTGGGGGCGCTACCGGCCGCGTGGATACCGGCGCGGCGGTCGATTCGCTGGACGTTCGCGGCTTGCCGTTGCCGCTTGACAGGACGTCCCGGGAGGAGCGGTCAGGTGCCTTCAATTCGAGCAGCCGGCCGCGCTGCAGCAAGACCACCTTGTCCAGACCCACCGACTTGACCGTGGTTCCTTCGTTGATGGTTTCGTTGACCGAGTACGCGACGCCCGGCTTGCCGTCTACCGACAGGATCACCACGCCATTGGGCCCCGCCTCCGCGACGCCGCTGACCTGGATGTTGCTCTGCGCCTCCGGCAGGCCCGCTGTAGCGGTCCGGGAGCCGAACAAGGTGATCGCCGGTGTCAGGTTGGCCGTCGTGCCGGTATCGCCGATCGAGGCGCTCGGCGCGATTGCAGGACGCGGCGCAAGGATCTGCAGCGCCCAGAAGGAGCAGACGGCGACCAGGATCAGGAATAGGAGTAAGGTCAACAGCCGGGTGGCTGCCAGAGAGCCCCGCATGGAGAGTTTGCCGCTAAGTGGGAGAAATCCAACTGTTATGATACTAGCTTGACTGCGAATGCTCAGGATTTGCTTGAATAACGCGATGCTAAAACCGCAACTGGTTCACCCTCGATCTCTCCCCCTTTTCCGGTCTGACGCGCACATTGACGATGAAGTCTCGCCGGCTTCCATGCGCCGCGCAGTCCGCGGTCGCGGTCGTCGTTCCGTTGGCTTCACCCTGATCGAACTGATGGTAGTGATCATGATCCTGGGTGTCCTTGCCGCCTTGGTCGTGCCGCGCGTGATGACCCGTCCTGACGAAGCCCGCGCGATTGCAGCGCGCCAGGACATTGCCCAGATCATGCAGCAGTTGCGACTCTATCGGCTCGACAATTCGCGGTATCCGACCAGTGAGCAAGGTCTTACCGCCCTGGTCACCCGGCCAAGTTCAGGCCCTGCCGCACCTAACTGGAAGTCCTATCTGGACAAGGTTCCGGTGGACCCCTGGGGCAAGCCGTATCAATACCTGAACCCCGGCATCCGGGGGGAGATCGATGTTTTCTCGCTTGGAGCGGATGGCCAGACGGGCGGTACCGGCCCCGACGCGGATATCGGAAACTGGGATCTATAGCGCGCGGTCTGGCGGTACCTTGCAGCCGGCACTGACCGGAGGGATTTCCTGCGCCGGCTATCGCGATCGAGGACGGCGCTTCGTTCGAAGCGTGAAGGGATTCACGCTGATCGAACTGCTGATCGCGATGCTGATCGCAGCCGTGATCGTGTCGATGGTCGCGGTCACCGGCGCTCCGAATCCCGCCCGCGCACTGGAGACGGATGCCGACCGGCTCGCGCAATTGCTCGCGCTGGCGCGCGAGGAAGCTCAGATCAGGAGCGCGCCGATACGTTTCCAGAGCGACGGTACCAACTATCGTTTCGTCGTATTCAAGGATTCGGAGTGGCGCGTGATAGAGGACGATACCTATCTTCGGCCGCGGCAATGGGATGTGCCGACCGACATCGAGGTGCGGCGCGCGGATGGCGCGCGGTTCCTGGAGTTCGGCCGGGACCTGGTCGAGGCGCCGTACCTGGTTCGACTGGTGCGGGACAACCTGGTGGTGGAAATTGCAGCCAACGGACTGGGGACCTTTGAAGTCGTGCGCCGGTGATCGTCGCCGGACCGCCGGCGCCAGCCGTGGTTTTACCCTGGTCGAGATCCTGGTTGCCCTGACGATCGTGGCGATCGCACTGATGGCGTCGATCCGGGCCGTCGGCTCGCTGACCGTCAGCGCCAGTGACCTGCGTAGTCGCACGCTGGCCCAATGGAGCGCGGAGAACCGGTTGTCGCAGATTCGCGTTCAGAAGGAGTTTCCGCCGGTCGGCCAGCGCAGCTTCGACTGCAGCCAGGGAGACCTGTCGCTGCGCTGCCAGGAGGACATCTTTTCCACGCCGAATCCTGGCTTTCGGCGGGTCGAGATCCAGGTCTTCGAGGCCTCGGCGAGACCCGCGGGCGTCGGCGGTACAGTCACTGGCGGACGTCTGGCCCGGCTGATCGGCTTCGCCACCAATCTGCAATGACGGCGCACACCGCCATGCCGGCCGGAAAGTCCACAGGCAAACGTCTGCCGTCGCGCCATCCGGCCGGTCGATCGGGAGGCGGCTTCACGCTGATCGAACTGCTGGTCGCCTGCGGCCTGATGGCGGTGCTCGCGCTGCTCAGCTGGCGCGGGCTCGACTCGGTGCTGCAGACACGCGAGCGCCTAGTGGTGGCGTCGGACGAGTTGCGATCGCTGACGCTGGCTTTCTCGCAGATGGACGAGGACCTGCTCCGGTCCTGGCCGGTCAACATGCTCAAGCTGAACGAACCGCAACTGCGCGTCGAGGTGAGCGGCGAGAACAACGCCCAATCGCTTTACCTGATACGAGAAGCGAACCGCACCGGCTTTCCGACCCGCGTGCAGCGGGTCATTTACCAGGTGCGGGACGGGCAACTGTCGCGCGGCTTCAGTCCCTACGGCAGGGCGGCGTTGAACGACGGCGCCGCCGTCGGTGGCGGATCGGTGCAGGCGATCGTCTGGCAGCCGATCCTGGGCGGGGTGCGGTCGATCAGCCTGCGTGGCTGGGTGGACGGCCGCGGCTGGCTGGATGCGGTCAATCTGGCCGGTGTCGCCAAGGCGGCAGCCAGCGCCAATGCCACCGCAACCGGCGGGGCGACCGGTGTGCCCAATATAGCTGCCCAGATAGTGGCCCAAGCCGCGGCGCGAGCGGCGGCGGAGCAACTGGCCGTGGGTGGAATCGAGGTGGTACTGGAACGCATGGATGGCCAGCGTTTCCTGCGCGTGTTCTCGGTCAAGGACTGAGATGCGCATTGACCGAACGGGACACGACAGAGCGAGACACGGCGCGCCCCGGCGCGCCGGACGGGACCGATTCGGCCGGGGCGAAGCCGGTGCTGCGATCGTCACCGCGCTGCTGGTGGTCACCCTTGCGTCGGTGATCGTCAGCGCGCTCTTCT
>JBBRJB010000425.1:0-3453 GCA_038220085.1 Burkholderiales bacterium | reverse complement strand
ACGTGGGCGCCGGCCATCATCCGGATCCCGCGCATTGCATCATCGAAGCCGACGTCGAAGCCGGCGTGCGGATGATCACTCTCGCCCAACTGGCTGATCACGATATCCAGGTGGTCCGTGCGAGTCGCTTGCCCCACTCTTCACGCCAGGAACTGATCGGATACCTGCTGGCGCGGGTGGGCCATCGCTACGACCTGGATCACGTCATTGAACTAGCCCGGCTGCTGTTTCTTGCGCCTTCGCCGCTGGGACGCTGGCTGAGCCCGACGCGGATGCGGCGGGCGGATCCGACCCGCGCCATCTGTTCAACCCTGGTGGCCCACGCCCTCTTCACGGCGGGTGTATCGGTCGGTGCTGCGCCGATCGTGGCGGCCCGCCTGCTGCACGCATCCGGCGCCACGCAGTCCGATCTGGCGGAAGCGCTGGACTACCTGGTGCCGGGCGACTTCGAACGCCTTCCCGAGTTCGTTGCGGTTTTCAACTCCCGCCAGGCGCTCGATTCCAGAGTCTCCTGACGTCTCCTACCGGCGGACCAGGCCTTCGCCGCCTTGCTTCACAAGCCGGGGCTCGACGCGATAGAGCGCGGGAAACATCGATTTCAGGTTGGCGATCTTCGGCAGATCGTAGGCAATGATGTAGCCCGAATTCGGATAGAGGGTGGCGTAATCCTGGTGATAGTCTTCCGCACGAAAGAATCCCTGCAGCGGGGTCACCTCGGTAACGATCCGGCCTTTAAAAGCCTTGGCCGACTCGAGCTGCGCAATGTACTGGGCCGCCACCCGCTTCTGTCCTTCGTCGGCGTGAAAGATTGCCGACCGATAGTGGCTGCCGACATCCGGCCCCTGCCGGTTCAGCTGGGTCGGATCGTGGATGACAGAGAAGAACACGTGCAGCAGCTGACCATAGCTGACCAGAGCGGGATCGTACGTGACCTGGACCGATTCCGCATGGCCGGTGCGCCCGGAGGTGACCTTGTCGTAGCTGGCGGTCTGCGGCTCGCCGCCCGCGTAACCGGAAACGGCCTGGATCACTCCCACCGTGTGCTGGAAGACGCCCTGCACGCCCCAGAAGCAGCCGCCGGCGAACACGGCAGTCCGATACTCCTGCGGCAATTGCGCTCCGGCCGCTGCGGCTTCCGTCGGCGCTGGGACAGCCCCTTCGACGGCCTGGTCGACAACCGGTGCCGGCAGGTGGGCGGCGGTTTCGGCGGACAGGCTCCCGGAGAAGTAAAGTCCCGCGCCGGCCAGCAGGGCCGCCGCCAGCCAGACGAAGTCCATGCCCGCCCAGCGGCGCAAGCTCTGCGAGAGGCGCATCAGGACGCCCTGGCGCCGGCAGTGAAGTTCAGGGCGATCCCGTTCATGCAGTATCGAAGGCCCGTCGGTGGCGGGCCGTCCTCGAAAACATGGCCCAGGTGACCGCCACAGCGGTGGCACAGTATCTCGACTCGCTTCATTCCCAAGCCCCAGTCGGATTCTTCCACCACGGCTCCCTCGAGCGGCTTCCAGAAGCTGGGCCAGCCGGTGCCGCTGTCGAACTTGGTCTCGGACGAAAACAGGGGCAGCGCGCAGCCGGCGCAGGTGAAGACGCCGGCGCGCTTTTCCTTGTCCAGCGGGCTGGAGTGGGGTCGCTCCGTTCCGGCCTGGCGCAGGATCCGGTACTGTGCCGGCGTCAAGGATTCCCGCCACTCGGCGTCCGACCGGACCAGTTCGAAAGTCTTCGCGGTAGCCGCCTGGCTGGGGCTGCCTTGCAGAAGCTGGTTCAGCAGCACCGCGCCGGCCGCCGTTCCGGTCAAGCCCAGGAACCAGCGTCGTTGTCGTGCCATGACTTTTCCTCGTCGGTTGATACGCTGCCCGCAAGCGCAGGCATTCAGTTCCCAGTTTGCAGGGAGATAGTCGACCGCGCGCGCGAGACCTTACAGGCGGGCCGGTATCAGGCCGGCTGCGCCTGGAACACCAGCCCTGCGTGCTCACGCAGCGCATGGAACTGAAGCTTCTTCCAGCGGTCCTGAGCCACGGTCAGGTCTGTCCGATAGGTCACCAGGAAGGTCGGAGCATTCACCGAGTCATAGGCGATGCGATGCGCATTGGCTTCGATGAACCGGCGCAACTCCACCGGGTCCTCGGCGGTCACCCAGCGCGCCATCTGGTAGCGCGCCGAGGCGAAACGGGCGTCGACGCCGTACTCGTGCTTGAGCCGGTGCGCCACCACTTCAAACTGCAGTTGCCCGATGGCGCCGAGGATCAGGGCGCCGCCTCCGTGCGGCCGGAAGACCTGAATGGCCCCTTCCTCGCCCAGCTGCGTCAGCCCGATGCGCAATTGCTTGCTGCGCATCGGGTCGATCAGCTCGACCGTCTGGAAGATCTCCGGCGCAAAGAAGGGCAGGCCGGTGAACTGCAGGTCTTCGCCTTCGCTGAGCGTATCGCCCAGTTGCAGCAGGCCGTGGTTGGGGATGCCGATGATGTCGCCCGGGAAGGCGTTCTCCAGCAACTCGCGTCGCTGCGACAGGAAGGACACGACGCTGTTGGTCTTGAGATCCTTGCCGTTGCGGCAGATCCGCAGGCGCATGCCCCGATCGAAGCGGCCCGAACACACGCGCAGGAAGGCGATCCGGTCGCGATGCGCCGGATCCATGTTGGCCTGGATCTTGAACACGACGCCGGTGAACTTCTGCTCCAGCGGCAGCACTTCACGCTGCACCGCCCGGCGTGGGCCCGGCGCCGGCGCCAGGTCCACCAGCGCGTCCAGCACTTCCCGCACGCCGAAGTTGTTGATCGCAGAGCCGAAGAACACCGGCGTCTGTTCGCCGCGCCGGAAGGCCTCGGCGTCGAAAGGCGGCGAAGCGCCCTCGATCAGCTCGATCTCGTCGCGCGCCTGCTCGAACTGAGCGCCGAAGCGCTGCAGTGCCAGCGGATTGTCAACGCCTTCGAGGATCTCGTCGTCGCGGTCGTAAGCCTCACCCGCCCGGTTGGCGCCGGCCCGGAACACCCGCATCCGCTGGCGGGTCAGGTCGAACACCCCGCCGAAGCGCTTGCCCATGCCCACCGGCCATGAGAAGGGGATGGTGGGCATGCCCAGCACCGTCTCGATCTCGTCAAGGATGACCAGGGGTTCACGCACCTCCCGGTCCATCTTGTTGATGAACGTGATGATCGGGGTGTTGCGCGCCCGGCAGACGGCGAGCAGGCGCAACGTCTGGGCCTCCACGCCGTTGGCGGCGTCGATCACCATGAGCGCGGCGTCGACGGCGGTCAGGACGCGGTAGGTGTCCTCGGAGAAATCCTGGTGGCCGGGAGTATCCAGCAGGTTGATCACGCAGTCGCGGTACTCCATCTGCATGACCGAACTCGCCACCGAGATGCCCCGCTGCTTCTCGATCTCCATCCAGTCGGAGGTGGCGTGCCGGGTCGCCTTGCGGGCCTTGACGCTGCCGGCAATCTGGATCGCACCGGCGTA
>JBBRJB010000424.1:0-3455 GCA_038220085.1 Burkholderiales bacterium | reverse complement strand
AGGAGAAGAAGCGCATGCGTCATTATAGGGAGGACACCGCACCGCAGGGATGGCACCGCACGGCGGACACCGCCGTCGCAGCCCAGCCCGCAGCTATAATCGCCAATTGAGGACAACTATGAATCCATCACCAATCGCTATCACCATGGGTGACCCGGCCGGCATCGGCCCGGAGATCATCCTGAAAGCGGTGGCACAGTTGCGGCCGCGCATCGACAGCGGCGAGGTGTCGCTGGTGGTTATCGGATGCGGGCAGTCGTACCGGCGCACTGCTTCGGCCCTTGGCCTTGCCGACAGCGGCATCGAGTATTCCCCGCAAGGGCAGCAGGAGGTATTGCCGCCGCTGAGCTTTATCGAAGCCGGTCCGGCGGCGGGCGAAATTCAGCCCGGTGTCGTTTCGAAGGAGGCCGGTCGCCTGGCGTACAACGCGATCGACATCGCGGTGCGCCTTGCGCTGGACGGCAAGGTGCAGGCCATCTGCACGGCGCCGCTGAGCAAGGATGCCCTCAACCAGGCGGGACACCACTTCAGTGGCCATACCGAATTGCTTGCCGAACTGACGGGGGCGCGGGATTCGGTGATGATGCTGGCCCACGGCAATATGCGGGTCAGCCACGTGTCCACGCATACGGCGCTGAGCAACGTTCCCTCCCGCGTCACCGCGCAACGGGTCCGGCGCGTGGTGGAACTGACTTCCGAGGCGCTGCGTCGACTGGGAATCGCCTCCCCGCGCATCGCCGTTGCCGCCCTCAATCCGCATGCCGGTGAAGGCGGCCTTTTCGGGCGCGAAGACATCGACGTCACGACACCGACGCTGGCAGCGTTGACAGCGGAAGGTCACGACGTGCGAGGCCCGGTGCCCGGCGATACCGTCTTCGTGCGCCTGCGGGCCGGCCAGTATGATGCCGTCGTGGCGATGTACCACGACCAGGGCCATATACCGGTCAAGCTGCTGGGTTTTCATGTCGATCCCCAGACCGGATCCTGGGACTCCCTGAGCGGCGTCAACGTCACTCTCGGCTTGCCGATCGTGCGCACTTCGGTCGACCATGGCACTGCGTTCGACATCGCCGGCAAGGGCATCGCGAGCGCGACCAGCCTGGTGGAAGCGATCGACTACGCGCTGAAGCTCTCCGGGTCCGCCCAGCACTGAGCAAGCCGGCAGCAGCGGCGCATGAGTGGCCTCTATCTCATCGCCGATGATCTGACCGGCGCCCTGGACAGCACCGCGTTCTTCAGCGCCCGTTTCGGACCCATTCCGGTCTATCTCGACGCTCCGGCCGACGATCTCGCAGGGCCGCTGGCCGTGGACCTTGCCACCCGGGATGGCGACAGCGAGCGCGCCATCCTGGCCGCCGCCGCCCTGGCGCCGCGAATGGCCAGGTCCGAGATCGCCTTCAAGAAGATCGACAGTCTGCTGCGCGGAAACTGGGCGTGCGAGCTGGCCGGCCTGCTCGCGGGCGGCTCATTTCGCACCTGCATTCTCGCGCCCGCTTTTCCGGCGCAGGGGCGGATCACCGTCGCCGGACGCCAGGAAGTTCACGCTGCCGGCGCCCGCTCGTACACAGTGGCGACAGACCCTGCCGTCGAACTCGGCCGGCTGGGAGTGCGCGTCGTCCTGGCGAATGCCGCCGGGACACGCAATCCGTGTCTCGGCAACCGGGCGGGACCGGAGGTGGTGATCGCCGACGCCGCCAGCGACGAGGACCTCGCGGCAATTGCACACTGGGGCTCGTCGGGAACTGCGCCGATTTTGTGGTGCGGCTCCGCCGGCCTGGCGCGCGCGCTGGCAGGTGGCCAACCCACCCGCATCGCGTTTGCGCGCCGGCCGCTGCTGGCCATCATCGGCTCCCATCACGAGGTATCGCTGGATCAGGTAAAAAGGTCCCTGCCCCGCCTGGCGCAGGGACAGCATGTCGTGGCACGGCTGGATGCCGCGTCCCGGGCCGATCACTCCGCCGCGCTGATATCGGCTGCCCTGAAGCAGCACGGCGAGTGCCTGCTGACCTTCTGGTTCCCGCCGGCAACCAGTACCGCGCGGGCCGCTGCGTCGATCGCGAAGCATCTCCAGGAGGTGCTGCCCTCGATTGCGGCGCCGGCGACCCTGGCCGCTGCAGGCGGGGAGACGCTGCGCGCCGTCTGCGCAGCCCTCGGGGTTGATCAGCTGGTGGTCGATGCCGAGGCCGGCCCGGGAATCCCGCGATCACAAATCACGTCAGGAGCCTGGACTGGGGTCGAGGTGATATCGAAGTCAGGCGCTTTCGGCGATCCGGACTGGCTGCTGGATCTGCTCGGCGGCGCGGGCTAGCGGGCCGGCGAGCAGTCCGACCAGGCTGGATTTCGGCGGGTCCGTGATCCTCGCAAGTTCCGACATTGTCACGCCTATGCGAGTGCTCGCAAGCGAATCCAGGATCATGCCTGCACGATTGTTGACGCCAGGTTCCTGTCCGCAAGACACGATCGGCTCAGACGCCAGTTTGCGTTCGGCGTCGCCGGGCACGAACAGCCAGGAACGGGCAGTCACGAAGGGCGCTTCCGCATGAGGCCGGTGCGAAGGCAATAGCACACTTCTTTGTCCTTCTGATTGAAGCCGAAGTGCTCGAAGACCACGAGCCCGGCGTTCGGGCGCGACTTGCTCTCCCGCATGCTCTTGATGCGGGTGACCGCCCGGATGGTGTCGCCATGGAAAACCGGATTGACGAAACGGATGTCGGTCATGCCGAGATTGCCTAGCGTGGTGCCGATCGTGGTGTCGCTCACAGTGACACCGATCACCAGCCCGAGGGTGAACAGGCTGTTGACGATCCGTTGACCGTACTCGGTCTTTTTGGAGAACTCCTCGTCCAGGTGCAGCGGCTGCGGGTTGTGGGTCATCGCGCAGAAAAGGACGTTGTCCATCTCCGTGATCGTGCGAGTCAGCGCATGCTTGAATTCCATGCCAACGCTGAATTCTTCGTAGTACAAGCCTGCCATGGGTTGGTCCTGTTGTCAGTCAGTCGGTGAGTGAGATATCGACGACCTTGACCCCTGCCAGCGGCCCGCTCACGACGTGCTCCCGGCAGCCGCTGCGGGCACTACCGGCGTGCAAGGCCGGAAGACCGGCAGTGCCTGGCCGCCCGCGGTCGAACGGAAGGTCAACTCCACGCGCTGCCGGATCGCGATGTCCTCGAAGCCGCAGTCGACGATATTGGTCATCATGGTCACGCCTTCATCCAGCGTCACGTAGGCGATCGCGTAAGGCACAGCCGCGCGCCGCATGATCGAGAACGAGTAGATCCGGCCTTTCCCGCTAGCGGTATACCAGGCCGTGTCACCACTGAAACATCGGGGGCAGACCGCCCGCGGATAGAAATGGGTCTCGCCGCAGGCGTTGCATTTCTTGAGCAGCAGCACGCCCTGACTGCACCCGGCCCAGTAGCGCTCGGTCTCCGAGTTGACGATCGGATCCGGATACT
>JBBRJB010000423.1:0-3473 GCA_038220085.1 Burkholderiales bacterium | reverse complement strand
GGATTGGTCTGGTCAGACGGCACGGTCAGGTTCTCGATCTCCCAGCCCTGCTCGAAGCCGGATTTCTGGGCCGTCGACCCGAACCTGACGCTGGCAATCTGGAGCTTGCCACCGAAAGGCACGATCATCAGGCCGGCCTCTGCCAGTCGCTTGCGCGGCTCATCCGGTGGGCCCAGGCGCAGCGCCAGCGCCTTGCTGCTGTCCTCTCCTTCGATGGTGGTCCCGGTGATCCTCACCATGAAGCGGCCTTCCCTGGGGATGTCGTTGACTACCTTGGACCATTCGGTCGCCGGCACGGTCCGGTAGGGCGCTTCGACCTTGTCCATCAGGAAGTTGGGTCGGAACAGCACGAACACGGCGGCCAGGAGAGCCAGGTTCTCCCACCAGCGCGACCGGGTGCGGAACCAGCTCATCGTGACGGCGGCAAAGACCAGCATCGCGACGATCGAGGCGAACACCACCACCAGGCCGGAGAACCAGCTGGCGATGCCGACCAGCAGCAACTGCGGATTGAACATCCAGAGAAACGGCAGAATTACCGTACGCAGGGCATAGGTGCTTCCCTGGATGCCGGTCTTGATCGGATCCTCCCCGGAGATGGCGGCCGCAGCGAATGTGGCCAGCCCGACCGGGGGCGTGATGTCGCCCATGATCCCGTAGTAGAAGACAAACAGGTGGACGGCAATCAGCGGGATGATCATCCCGCTCTCCGCGCCGAGTTCCACGATGACCGGCGCCATCAGGCTGGCGACCAGAATGTAGTTGGCGGTGGTCGGCACGCCCAGACCGAGCACCAGGCAGACACAGGCGGTGAACAGCAGCATCAGCAGTACGTTGCCGCCGCTGATCAGCTCCACGAGGTCCGTCATCCGGAAGCCGAGTCCGGTGAGGGTGATGGTGCCCACGATGATGCCGGCGGTGGCCGTGGCCACGGAGATGTTGACCATGTTCCGGGCGCCGGTCGCCAGTCCGCGAAAGGCATCCATGCCCCCTCGTGCAAGGTCCGCAACGGCTCTTCCGGGCTCGGCCCTGAAAATGCTGATCAGAACATGCTGGGTCAGCATCAGGAAGAGCAGGGTAACGCAGGCCCAGAACGCGGCCAGCGAGGGCGACGTTTCCTCGATCATGAGCATCCAGATGAGCACGCCGATCGGTATCAGGAAGTGAAGGCCCGCGCGCACTGTCGGCCAGGTCTCGGGCCGAACCGGATTCTTGATATCGATGTCCTGCGGCAGGTCCGGCGCCTTCGCCGCCTGCCAGGTTGCGAGCAGATACAGGGTCGCCATGATGGCGGCGATCGCGCCGGCAGCATTGTCGCCGAGGGCCGCGCGTGCGCCGAGGATCGCGTAGTAAACCGCCCCGATCACGACGATGCTGCCGGACATCCCGAGGCCGAAGCCCTTGGCCTTGCTGACCAGCGACCGGGTCTGGCCTGAGACCATGGGTTCCAGCCCGAGCTTCAAGGCTTCCAGGTGCACGATGTAGAACAGTCCGATGTAAGACAGGACCGCGGGCAGGATCGCATGCTTGACGACGTCGGCATAGGGAATGCCGACGTACTCGGTCATCAGGAAGGCGGCTGCACCCATCACCGGCGGCATGATCTGGCCGTTGACCGACGCCATGGTCTCGATGGCGCCCGCCTTGATGCCGCCGTACCCGGCGCGTTTCATCAGTGGGATGGTGAAGATGCCGCCGGAGACCACGTTGGCGACTGACGATCCCGAGACGACGCCGTTGAGGGCGGAGGAAACGACTGCCACCTTGGCAGGGCCGCCGCGCATGTGTCCGAGCGCCGCAAACGAGACCTGCATCATGTAGTTGCCCCCGCCGGCCAGGTCGAGCAGGGAGCCGAACAGCACGTAGACGAAGATGGTCGATACCGATACGCCGAGTGCGACGCCGAAGACGCCTTCGGTGGTCAGCCACATCTGCGACATGGTGCGCGATATGGAAGCACCCTTGTGCATCAGCACGTCCGGCATGTAGGGGCCCGCGAACACGTAGATCAGGCAGATGATGGCCAGCATGGCCATTGGCCATCCCACCGCGCGGCGGGTCGCCTCCAGCAGCAGCAGCATGCCGATCACGCCGGTCCAGAGATCCATGCTGATGGGTTGGCCAGGGCGCTGAGCCAGTTCGCGATAGAACACCATCAGGTAGGTCCCGCAGAAAGCGGCGACCACGGCCAGGATCCAGTCGTTCAACGGCACTCGGTCCCGGGGCGAGCGCCGCCAGGCAGGGTAGGCGATGAACGCCAGGAACAGGCCGATACCCAGGTGCATCGCGCGGGCCTCGGTGTCGTTGACGATGCCGACCCCAAGGGCGAACGGCAGCGGGCTGGCGTAGAAAAGCTGCGCCAGGGACCAGAGCACCGCCAGCGCGGTGATGAATCCGGCCACTGCGCCGGTCGGCTCCCGCCCACCGGTGTCGACTTCTGCCACCAGCTCGTGAAGTTTCGATGCGTCGGGTACGACCACTTCCGGCGTTGTCTGAGCCATGGCTGCTTCGCGCTCGGGATGCTGCCGGAGGGCGGATGCCCTCCGGTAATCCGACAGGCTCCTAGAGGGCCCGCTACTTCTTGAGGGCGGTTACTTCATCCAGCCCTTTTCCTTGTAGTACCGGACCGCACCTTCATGCAGCGGTGCCGACAGACCGTTCTTGGCCATATCCTCCGCCTTCAGGTGGGCCAGCGCCGGGTGCAGCTTCTTGAACTCTTCGAAATTGTCGAACACCGCCTTGACGACCTGATAGACGGTTTCGACCGGCGTCTTGCTCGATGCGACCACGGTAGCCAGGACACCGTAGGTCTCGGTCGCCTGCGGATTGTTGGGATAGAGCCCGCCCGGAATGGTTGCCTTGGCGTAGTACGGGTGGTCCGCCACGAGCTTGTCCACCGCAGGGCCGGTCAGGGATATCAGCTTGGCGCCACAGGTGGTCGTCGGATCCTGGATGTTGGCGCTGGGATGGCCAACCGCGTAAAAGAACCCATCGATCTTGCCGTCGCACAGAGCCGGGCCATGCTCGTCCGCTTTCAGTTCGGATGCCAGGGAAAAATCACTCATCTTCCATTTGATGGCGGCAAGCAGTTGATCCATCGAGGCGCGCGTGCCGGATCCCGGGTTCCCCACATTGAAGCGCTTGCCCTTGAAGTCCTCGAACTTCGTGACGTTCGCTTCCTTGCGGGCCACCACGGTGAAGGGTTCCGGGTGGACCGAGAAGACCGCCCGCAGATCGGGAGAGGCGCCGCTCTCCTTGAACTGGCCGACGCCCTTGAAGCCGTTGAACTGGACGTCGGATTGCGCGAACCCCATGTCGAGTTCGCCGGCCTTGATCGTGTTCACGTTGAACACCGAACCGCCGGTCGACTCCACCGAGCAGCGGATATTGTGTTTGGCCCGGTCCTTGTTGACCAGGCGGCAGATCGCGCCGCCTGCGGCGTAATAGACACCGGTGACGCCACCGGTGCCGAT
>JBBRJB010000422.1:0-3477 GCA_038220085.1 Burkholderiales bacterium | reverse complement strand
GATCGGCGACGGCGGCGCAGGGTTCGGACTCGGCGCGAAGTAGTTGAGGGTATCGAAGCTGTACCGGTTGAGCGGCCAGACCACCCAGTTGCCCCCGGTCGTCAACTGCTCCACGATGTACGGATCGTGATAGTCGGTCGTGGTCAGGAAGTCCCCGCCAAAGGTGGTTTCCGGATAATCGTGAAAAAGAGGAATGTAATAGCCGTCGTCATAGCGCACCAGGATGGGCCGATCGTTCGACAACATTTCCGAGAACATCGTCAGTACGATCACCGCGAAGAAGATCCAGAGGCTCCAGTAGCCGCGACGATGACGGCGAAAGCGCGACCAGGCCCGCTGCCTCGGTGACATGGCGGGAGGCTGCCCGGAAGCCGGCGTAGCCCGGGACATCAGCCGTTACCGCTGAACTTCACCCGCGGATCCACCCAGGTGTAGGCGATATCGGTGACCAGTTTGGTCATGAGTCCGATCAGCGAGAAGACGTAAAGGGAACCGAGCACGACCGGGTAGTCCCGCTTGAGGATGGCGTCGTAGGACAGCAGGCCGAGACCGTCGAGCGAGAACAAGGCCTCGATCAGCAGCGAACCGGTGAAGAAGGCACCGACGAACGCGGCGGGAAAGGCAGTCACCAGGGGGATCAACGCATTCCGAAAGACATGCTTGTAGAAGACGCTTCGCTCGGACAGGCCTTTGGCCCGGGCCGTCAGGACGTACTGGCGGCGGATCTCCTCGAGAAACACGTTTTTGGTGAGAATCGTCGTGACCGCGAAGCTGCCGACGATCAGGCAGGCCAGCGGCATTGCCAGGTGCCAGAAGTAGTCGAGCACCTTGCCGGCCAGGCTCAACTGCGCCCAGTTGTCGGAGGTCAGCCCGCGCAGGGGAAACAGCGCCCAGAACGAGCCACCGCCGAACAGCACCAGCAGTGCGACGCCCAGCACGAACCCGGGGATTGCATAGCCGACCAGGATGAGGGTGCTGGTCCAGAGGTCGAACCGGCTGCCGTCACGCACCGCCTTTGCAATGCCCAGCGGAATCGAGACGCCATACACGATGAGGAAGCTCCAGATACCCAGACTCATCGAGACCGGCAGTTTCTCCAGGATGAGGTTCCACACCGACTTCTGGTAGAAGTAGCTGGTGCCGAGATCGAACCGGAGGTAGCGCTTGATCATTTCGACGAAGCGCTGGCTGGCCGGTTTGTCGAAGCCGTACATCTCGTTGATCTGCTTCAGGCGCTGCGGATCGATGCCCTGGGCGCCGCGATACCCCGGCACCGCCACTGTGACCTCGCCCCCCTGCCCGCGGCCGCGCAGTTCCTGCATCAGTTGATCCACCGGACCGCCCGGCACGAACTGGATGATGGCGAAGCTGACCAGCAGGATGCCGAACAAGGTCGGAACCATCAGGGCGAGCCGCTTCAGGACGTAGACGATCATCGGCTGTCGGCAGACTTGGCGGTCGACGGGTCCTGGACCCGGGGATCCGGCTTGAACCACCAGGTCCGGGTCATCCAGGGCTGGGCCGCATAGTAGATCGGCAACCGTTCCGGATAGTCCAGCCGATAGGTGAAAGCGACCCGGTACGTGGCCAGGTGAAAATGAGGCACCATGTACCAGCCGCTGCGCAGCACCCGGTCCAGCGCCCGCGCCGCCGCCTCGAGCTCCTGGCGGGTTCTTGACCGCACCAGCTTGTCGATGATGGCCTCGATGGCGGGATTGCGGATACCGGGCAGATTGTCCGAACCCGGCTGGTCCGCGGCAGCGGCGGAGAACATCTGAAAGAGCTCGTTGCCGGGGGTCGAACTCATCCCGAACGAATGGGTGGTCACGTCAAATTCGAAGTTATCGAGGCGGCGCTGGAAAAGAGCGGGGTCGGTAGTGCGCAGACTCACGCCGATGCCGATTCGCGCCAGGTTGCGGGCCCAAGGCACGGCAATCCTCTCAATCGCCGAAGAGTAGCTCAGGACCTCGAAGTCGAAGGACTGTCCCTGGGCATTGCGCAGCCTGCCGTCGCCGGCCACCGCCCAGCCGGCGTCCTTGAGCAGGGTGAGGGCCTGCCGGAGGTTCTCGCGCAGCGACCTGGGCGCGGTCGTGGTCGGCGGCACCGGCACCTCACCGAAGACGGCCGGGTCGAGCCGGTCGCGCAGCGACTCCAGCAGTGCGAGTTCAGCGCCGCGTGGACGGCCCTGCGCTGCCATCGGACTGTTGGCGAAGTAACTGGCGGTGCGGGTGTACTGATTGAAGAAAACCTGGCGGTTCATCCATTCGAAGTCGAACGCCAGCGCCAGCGCCTGGCGTACACGCTGGTCCTGAAACAGCGGGCGGCGCATGTTCAGGGCGAAACCCTGCATGCCGGCGACATTTGCATGCGGGAAGGATTTCTTGATCAGTTCGCCGCTGGCGTAGCGCCGGCCGGTATGGCCGCGCGCCCAGTTCTTGGCCGAGTTCTCGAGTATCCAGTCGTATTCCCCGGCCTTGAAGCCCTCCAGGCGCGCCGTCTCGTCCTTGAAGTACTTGTACGTGATCCGGTCGAAGTTGAACATGCCGCGGCGAACCGCCAGATCCTTGCCCCAGTATTGCTCGAGCCGGCGAAAGCCGATCGACTTGCCGAAATCGACCGCGTCGATGCGATACGGCCCGCTGGTAACCGGCTCCTGCAGGGCGACCTGGTCGAACGGCTGGCCATCGCCCCATTTGCGCGAGAAGATCGGCAGGCCGGTTGCCAGGATCAGATGCAGCTCATGATTCTGCTGGCGGAAATCAAAACGGACCACGCGCTCCGACACCACCACGATCTGCTTCACGTCCGCAAAATACTGCCCGTAGCGGGGATGGGCCAGCTTGCCGGTCAGCATCTCGAACGAGTGCCGGACATCCGCTGCCATGACCGGATCACCGTTCCAGAACCTCGCGGCGGGATTCAGCCGGAATGTGACCGACAGCTGGTCGGGCGCAAGTTCGAGATCTTCGGCCAGCAGGCCGTAGACAGAGAACGGCTCGTCCCAGCTCTGCTCACCCAGCGTTTCGAACATCAGCTCGCCGAGCCCTGCACCAGCGATTCCGCGCAAGGTGAACGGATTGAGCTTGTCGAATGAGCCAAAACCGTCCCGATTGAGCGAGCCCCCCCGGGGTGCGTCGGGATTCACATAGTCGAAATGCTTGAAGTCTCTGGGGTATTTCGGCTTCGCGCCCCAGGCCATCGCATAAGCCGCCTCGGCAGCCGGCAAGGCCGCGAACAATGCCAGCAGGAATACGCTCGCCCCTGTCAGCCATCGCTGCATTGGTGGCGGCCGGACCGCGCGCTCCTGGAAGAAGCGCCGCTGCAGGGGGTCGGGAAACGGAAGGCGACTCATGGCTTCGGATTCTAGGGCCAGTCGGGCATGCGACAATCCCTGCGTTCATTTCTTGAGGGGCATCACGTGGCGCATTCGGGGTTTCTGTCGGGTAAACGCATCCTCATCCTGGGCCTGCTTTCCAA
>JBBRJB010000421.1:0-3494 GCA_038220085.1 Burkholderiales bacterium | reverse complement strand
ACACCGCAGGCCGTCGTGATCGGCTCGGACCAGGTCGCCACCCTGGACGGCAGGACTCCAATCGGCAAGCCTGGGACGATCGAGAACGCGCGACTTCAGCTGGCGCAGGCTTCCGCCAGGACGATGCACTTCTACACGGCCTTCGCCGTGCTCGCCCCGGGGCACGCTCCGATCGAGCATTGCGTCCCCATAGCCGTTACCTTCCGGCAACTGACCGATGTGCAGATTGATCGCTACCTCGCGCTCGAGCAACCGATCGACTGCGCCGGCGCAGCCAAATGCGAAGGCCTCGGAATTGCCCTGCTGGACAGGATCGAAACCGACGACCCGACCGCCCTGATCGGCTTGCCGCTCATGCGCCTGGCGCGAGTGCTGGAGGAACTGGGGATGCCGTCGATATGAACGCTGCGCCACCACGGGGCAGGCTTGTGCTTATTCCTGCGCCGCTGGAGCAGCCCGGCGAACTGCGCCCCTGGCTCTGCGAACCCGATCGTTTCCTCGCCGGCAGCCTGCGCCGGTTCTACGTCGAGACGCCCAAGACCGCGAGGACATGGCTGAAGGCGCTCCCGTTGACCGCGCCACTGCAGTCACTGGAACTGAGGGCTTTGCCCGAGGCACGCGGCAGCACGAACTGGTCGGAATGGCTCGCGCCGCTGATAGCCGGGGAAACGGTAGGCCTGCTGTCGGATGCCGGGTGCCCCGCCATCGCCGACCCGGGCGCGCTGCTGGTACGGGCGGCCCATGCCGCGGGCATTGAAGTCCACCCGCTGATCGGGCCGTCGTCGCTGTTACTGGCGCTGATGGCGAGCGGACTGAACGGACAACGTTTCTCTTTTCAGGGCTACCTGCCGGTCGACCGCACCGAGCGCAAGCAGGCGATTGACCGCCTCGCCAGCCGCTCGGCCAGCGAGCGCGAGACGGTGATGCTGATCGAGACTCCCTACCGCAACCAGGCGCTCGCTGACAGCCTGATTGACACATTGCCCGGCGAGGGACACCTGAGCCTGGCCATCGACCTCACCGGCTCGTCCCAGTCGATCACCTGCCGGACGGTGGCGACCTGGCGGCGGCGGCGCCCCACCCTGCCGCGCAAGCTCCCGACGGTATTCCTGTTTCTCTGCTGACCGGAGGACCCGCCGCCGCGGCCTCTCAATGGAGACGGGGGTGATCGCCGCGCAGTTGCAGGTCGTTCGACAGGACCGCGCCGATGGAAGCGCCCACGCGCTTGGCGAGGCGCTCCACGACATTCTCGCGACTCGTGAAGTCGACGATCGTTTCGGCCTTGACCACGTCGCGGGCGACCGTATCCAGGGATCCCAACTCATCTGCCAGGCCCAATTCGATGCTGCGGGTGCCCGTCCAGAAGAGCCCGCTGAACAACTCCGGGGTCTCCTTCAGGCGGGCGCCGCGCCCCTCGCGCACGACCCGTATGAACTGCTGGTGAATCTCGTTGAGCATCGACTGGGCGTGTGCCTTGTGCTGCGGCGACATCGGCGAAAAGCTGTCCAGGAATCCTTTGTTGCTGCCGGCCGTCAGGAGGCGCCGCTCGACACCCGCCTTGTCCATCAGGCCGGTCAAGCCGAACCCTTCCAGGACCACCCCGATGGAGCCCACGAGACTGGCCTTGTCCACGAAGATCCGGTCCACCGCGGCAGCCAGGTAGTAGCCGCCGGAAGCACACAGTTCTTCAACTACCGCGTAGATCGGCACCGCCGGATAGAGCTTGCGCAGGCGCCTGATCTCGTCGCTGATGATTCCGGCCTGAACCGGGCTGCCGCCGGGGCTGTTGATCCGCAGGACCACCGCTGCCGTCTGCTTGTGTTTGAAGGCCTGGCGCAGGGCCATATTGACCGAGTCCGCATCCACCTCCCCGCGCGATTCAATCACCCCGTTGATTTCAATGAGCGCCGTATGGCGACCATCCCCCGACGGTTCGCCGCCTCCGAACCGGCCGAACACCACCCCGACGACCAGCAGGATCAGGGCAATGCCGATGACGCGAAAGAATATCTGCCAGCGGCGCGCGCGCCGCCGCTCCACCAGCGCGTCTCGCGCCAGGTCCTCGATCAGCCTGCGCTGCCAGGCCGCATCGGTGGCGGCCGGTGACGCCGCGCGTGGCCCGTCGCCGTAGGACATTGCCGGAGGGGGGGCTCTTTCATTCATGTGAGGACTCACCGATGGGTGGCTGGATCATATTCGGCCCGGCGCTGTAAGCACAACCGGGGGAGGAAGGCCCAGGAGTATGCCAACTTCCTCGATGCTGGCCGCAAGCGCGTCGGGCCGGGCATTCTTCACGGCTTGCGCGGTATGGGCGCCGTAAACGACACCGATCGAGCATGCCCCGCAGGCACGCGCCATTTCGATATCGTGGCCAGCCGCAAATCGTTCTCGCGCAGCGCCTTCAGCAAGGCGCCGACGCCGTGAAAAGGCTGGTCGACCGGTTTCGCCAGCAGGAAATGATAGCGATAGCGTCCGGCGAACTCGCTGACCCTGGACGGGGGCAGGTCCGGGACCGCATGCCGGAGCGCATCCTGCAGCCCGAGGCCGATGACGTGTCGGGCCTGGTCGTCCGAGGGAACCTGCAAGCCGAGATCAAGGGCTGCCTCCCGGATCGCACTCGTGATCGCGTGAATGGAATCGACCACGGTGCCGTCCCAGTCGAACACGATGACATCGCGATCGGCCCGCACCGAGTTCGCTGATGGGGGTCCGGCGGGCTTGCCAGACGACATGCTCATGATCCGCGCTCCGGCTGCTCGCTGCAGGACTGGTCGCGGGCAACTACGCCTGGTCGATTGACGCCATCCATTTTGTCAATATTCACATCATATAATCTATATAAAATGTTGATTATGTACGTTATTTCGTTTCAGTCAACGCGATATTTCACTTTAGCTTTGCTTGATAAACAGAGTTCTGGATATCACGCTCGAAGGCCTCGAAGTCCGTCGGCAACGGGCTTCGAATCGTCACCGGGCGTTCGCTCGTGGGATGCTGAAAAGTCATCTCTAAAGCGTGTAAAAACATACGCTTATGGCCAGACTTATGAAGTATTTTATTTAAAGTAAAATCTCCGTACTTCTGATCCCCCAGGATGCCGAATCCCGCATGAGACAGGTGCACCCGGATCTGATGAGTGCGGCCGGTGAGCAGTTCACAGGACAACAGGCTCAGCATTGGCGGCAGGCCTTCCAGGCCGGCGCTGTCGATGTGCCGGACAAGCTGGACTCGCGTGCTCGATGACTGCCCTTCGGGCTGAACCCGCACCCGCCGCTCCCCGTCGGCAGCCACGTAGCGATGCAAAGGGAACTGCAGCAAGGTGGGTCCCTGGCGCCCCCAGTAACCCTTGACCAGGGCAAGGTAGCGCTTCTGGGTGCGCCCTTCGGCCAAGGCCCGATGCAGCGCAACCAGTGCCTTGCGCTGCTTGGCGACCATCAGGACACCCGAGGTGTCCCGGTCAAGTCGATGAACCAGCTCCAGAAAAGGTGCAGTGG
>JBBRJB010000420.1:0-3511 GCA_038220085.1 Burkholderiales bacterium | reverse complement strand
CAGCAGCCACCCACGGACGAAAACGCGCAGCATCGGCGGCAACCCGAGGATAAATGCTGCTCCGGTTGCGCTGCATCAGGAGGAGGGCGAACAGGGTCATGCCCCCCAGCAGGTGGGCGGTCACCACCACCGGTTGCAGGCGCAAGGTGACGGTCCACATACCGAACATGCCCTGCAGGATCACCCATGCCAGGGTGAAGACAGCGAGCGTGACGGAAGGCCGTGCCGGCGCCGGTGGCAGCCGCCACGCGAGCCAGGCGAGGCCGATGATCAGCAGGCCGAGCGCACCGGCGATATAGCGATGCAGCATTTCGACCCAGGCCTTGAACACGGTCACCGGGCCCTGCGGTTGTTCGAGCGCCTGCGTGCGGATCTCCGACATCGCGCCGAGCGGACTGGCCTTGCCGTAGCAGCCCGGCCAGTCCGGACAACCCAGGCCGGCATCGACGACCCGCACGAAGGCGCCGAACATGATCAGGTCGAAGGTGATGAACAACGCCACCGCCAGCAGGCGCGAGAAAAGCCGGGCACGGTCGCGGCTGGCGGTTCTAGCCAATTCGCGACGCCTTCATCAGTCGCTGCAGGTCCTTGCGGGTCCGGGCAGGATCCGGATCCTTGGGGAAACGCATCATCAGATTGTGCAAGGGATCGACCAGATAAAGGTGATCGGCAAGCGTGGTCTGCGCCTCGATCGGGAATATCTCCACGAGGTCGCGCGGATCGACGCGCAGCACCGTCAGATCCGGGTGCGCTGTCAGGATCGCCACGGGCAGTGGCTTGTCGTCAGTCACGAGCAGAACCCGCACCAGGCGGTCGCGCTCCTTTCCGAGCGACGCGTGTGTCTGGCGCATGAAGAACAGCTTTTCCGCGCACGGCAAGCCGCAGGCACCCTGGTCGACGGCAAGCAGTATCCATCGGCCCCGGAAGGCGGCCAGGCCCTGGCCAGCCGTCGAATCCGACGCCGAGCGCTGCTTCGCCACCTCGGCGGCCGGCGCGTGAACGACGGTGGCGGCAATGGCGGGCAGCGGCCGCTGGGGCTCGATCAGCATTCCGTGGTTGGTCTGCCCGGACGGGGGGAAGACGTAGTAGGCAAGGTAAGAAGCCACGACCGGCGTAACGCACACTGCTATCAGCAGGTACAGCTTCCAGGACGGACGGCGGCGCACCCGGCCCTCGGACGCGACCGGGCCGGACGGAACCGGCGCCTGCGACGAACCGCTATCGGACATCCACACTCCTTCTTCGGCGCCACAGCAGCGCCAGCCAGGTCAGGATCGCGGCGGCAGTCAGCGCGAACCATTGAAAGGCATAGCCCAGGTGTTTGTCGACTGAAACCCCCGGACGGTTCCAGTCCCGGGCCAGTCCGTCCTGGTAGTCGGGCTCCACCGTCTGCCGCACGATGACCGGATACGGCGCATAGCCGGACCAGTGCGCAAATTTCTCGTAGGTGAAACGTTGCCACAGCCGGTCGGTCGGCCCAGGCACTGGTTCATCGCCGAGCATCATCGGCTGCTGCAGTTCCGCCACCGCCATCCCCGCGATGCGGACCGTGCCGGCCGGTGTCGGCACCGCCGGCAGCCGATTTCGATCGGCCGGGTCGCGTGCCACCCAGCCGCGCAGGACGAGCACGCGACGGTCGGAGCGGTCGAGCTTCACCGGCGTCAGCACGTGCATGCCCGCGACACCGGTGCGGGTTCGATTGTCCAGATATATGGTGCGCGACGAATCGAACTCGCCGCTGAGTTGCACGAGACGACCATCGACTGCGGCCGGTGCGGGGAGCGATCCGCCGGCTGCCAAGCCGGGCGCTCCCGTGCCACCAGCCAGGTCCCGCGCCGGTTCGGCGGCGGCGCGATCCTGCGCCGACTGCAGCGCCGCCTTCTCATCGGCACGGCGCAACTGCCAGAGCCCGAGCGCCAGACCCACCAGTACGACAGCCAGGGCGGCGACGCTGGCCGCGGCGATTCCCCCGCGGTCGTAGAATGAAGTCATCCCGCTGATGCTGAAATCGAGGAAGCCAAGGCAGTGAAACCCGTCATCATCCTCGTCTTCGTCATGATTTTCGGCAGCTTGGCGGGTGCCGGGTACTTCATCGTCCGTGACCGCGGAAAAACCCGCAACACCGCCTGGGCGCTCACCGCCCGGATCGGCTTGTCGGTGGCGCTTTTCCTCTTCATCTGGTTCGCCCACTGGATGGGCTGGATCCAGAGTACCGGCCTGCCGGTCCGGCGCTGATCCATCCGGCCCGCACTCATCGGCGGGCGGAGGGAATCAAAGCCAGTAGACGACGACGTAGAGCAGCAGCCAGACGACGTCGACAAAGTGCCAGTACCAGGCCGCGCCCTCGAAGGCGAAGTGGTGCTCCGCCGTGAAGTGCCCCTTGATTATCCGGGCCAGGACCACCGACAGCATCAGTGCGCCAACGGTCACGTGGAATCCATGAAAGCCGGTGAGCATGAAGAAGGTGGAGCCGAACACGCCGGAGGTCAGCTTCAGGTTGAGATCCTGATAGGCGTGCATGTATTCGTATGCCTGCAACCCCATGAACAGCACGCCAAGGGCGACCGTGAGGAACATCCAGAAGATGGTCTTGCCGCGATTGTTGTCCTTCAAGGCATGGTGCGCGATGGTCAGGGTCACGCCGGAACTGAGCAGCAGCGCGGTGTTGATCGTCGGCACCGGCCAGGGACCGATGGTCTCGAACGCATCGATGGTGCCGGCCGGGCCGAGATTCGGCCACGCGGCGCCGAAATCCGGCCACAGGAATTGCTTGTGATCGAGGTCTCCCAGCCACGGCATCGCCACGACGCGAGCGTAGTACAGCGCGCCGAAGAAAGCCGCGAAGAACATGACTTCCGAAAAAATGAACCAGCTCATGCTCCAGCGGAAGGACGCATCGACCCGATGGTTGTAGAGCCCGCTCTCGGATTCCCTGGCTGCCTGGCCGAACCAGCCGAACAGCGTATAGATGAAGACCGCCCCGAAGGCAGCGAACAGATACGGGCCCCAGGCTGCACCGTTGACCCACCCGGCCATGGACACCCCGAACAGGGCCAAGGCGATCGAGCCGACGGCCGGCCACTTGGAAGGTTCCGGGACGAAATAATACGGCGCTGCAGTGGGATGCGAGCCTGCGCTCATGGAAGGTCTCCTGGAAATACCCGTGGGCTAGCCGGCACCGCCGACGGCCCAGCGTACGATGAACAGCAAAGTGGTGACGAATACGGCTGCGCACACGATCCCGACGATGATCAGGTGCACTGGATTCAGCTTGGCGATGTCGGCCTCGTGGGCACCGCGACCACGAATGCCCAGGAACGCCCAGGCAACCGCCTTGAAGGTGCCGAGGACGGTGCCCCGTCGCGTATGTGGCCGGTCCTCCTCGCGCTGTCCGTCCTGGTGAGCCATCGTCCGCTCCCGCAATAGTTGCGACCGCCCGGTCATGTACTGCCCTTTGGCGCCGCTGCAGCCGGTGCTTTGCCCACCTGCCCGCCCACGTCGAAGAACGTGT
>JBBRJB010000419.1:0-3520 GCA_038220085.1 Burkholderiales bacterium | reverse complement strand
ACCCCGACCCAGTTGATCCGCTCGTCAACGAGACGCCTATGAAACTCAGAAGCAGCGACCGCGGCAGACTCCGGATCGGCGACGACTGGAACGCAATCCGCATCATCGCGCTGTCGCAGAGCAATCCGCTGAAAGCGATTGCCGAGTTCGTCGAAAACAGCATCGACGCGCATGCGACGACCATCACCATCACCCGGGGCCGCGAACAAGGCGCCCATTACCTCGCGATCAAGGACGACGGCGACGGCGTGCCGAGGGACGCGGACGGGCTGCCCGACTTCAAGTACGTCGCCACCCATATCTGCGACTCGATCAAGAGGCGATTGAAGGCCGACGGCGATGGCGCAGGACTTCAGGGGGAATTCGGCATCGGCCTGTTGAGCTTCTGGACCGTGGGCGAGAACCTGACGATGACCTCCATGGGCGAAGACCAGCGCGCCTACCAGATGACAATGAGCAAGGGGGATCCCCGTTTCAACGTCGGCCCGCGGCGCATCCTGTTCCCCGAGAAGGGCACGGAACTGAAGATCGCCCCCCTGCTCGAGGGCATCCGGACGTTGAGCGGCGAGAAGATTCAGTGGTACCTTGCCTCGGAACTGCGTGATCGGATCCGGGAGGCGCAGGTGCGCGTGACGGTCATCGACAAGCTCGCACGCAAGCAATACGAAGTCGAGCCCCGCCAATTCGAGGGCCGGCTGCTGCATCAATTGCCGCCGATCCGCACGCCGCACGGCGACGCCTATGCGGAGTTGTACCTGGCTGAACCGGCTGACAGCTCACGGGTTGCACTGACCCGCGGCGGCACCCGGGTCATCGAGGACCTGGCCAGCCTGCCGGGGCTCGATCATGCGCCCTGGTTGTCGCATTACCTGCAGGGTCTGATCGACGTGCCGTTCCTGAACCTCACGCCGGGCACGCGCAACGGGATCATCCAGGACGAACGGTATGCCGCCCTGGTCACCGCGCTGGAGCCGCTGGAGGCGCGCCTGAAGGAATTGATCGAGGAGCAGCAGCGGGCGGAAGAAGAGCAGGCTACCCAGCAGTCGATGCGCGCCATTCAACGGGCCTTTCATGAAGCGCTGCTGGCGCTGCCGCGCGAGGAATACGACTGGTTTGACGTCCAGGGCCGCTCGCGCCGCGACGGTGGCATCGGCAATGAGTCCGGTGGCGCCGGGGCGGGCGGGGAGCCCGGTGCCGAGGCGGTTGGCCTCACCGAGCCGGCTCCGCACGATCCGCCGCAGCGCCAGTTCTTCGACTTTGCCGGACCGCTGTTCAGCGTCCTGATCTCCCCTGCTTCGAGTACCGTGCCGCTCAACGAGACTCGCAAGTTCCGGGCGTTGCCGCGAGACCGGTCACGGCGCCGCGTCCAGGACAGCCTGCAGTTCCAGTGGGAGATCGTCGAGGGCGAGGGTTTTCTGGACGGCTCTGCCGACCAGGAAACGACGTACCGGGCACCCGCAGTTCCATGCCTTGCTCGGCTGCGCGTCACGGTGACCCAGCGAGAGGTGTCCTGCAGCGCCGAGGCGCTGACCACCGTCACCGACAGTCTCGAGGCGGCCATCGGCCCTGCCGTGGTCAACGCCCGGGGATTGCCGGGCTACACCTTCGAGCGGGCGGCAGGCGAACTGTGGCGTTGCCGCTTCGACGCCGGGCGAAACGTCATCGTGGTCAACAGCGGTCACCGCGACTTCGTGTTCGCCACGCGCAATCGGTCCCTGCAACTGCGCTACCTGGTGCGGCTGTATGTGAAGGAGCTGGTGCTCAAGAACTTCGCCGGCCTGCCGCCAGGTCAGCTGCTCGAACGCATGGTCGAGCTCTCGCTTTATGCGGAGGAGAAGCTGAAGGCGGGCTAGGCGGTCAGCCGAAGAACCAGTAGCACACCGCGATCGCAGCGCAGACGCCGGCAAAGTCGGCCAGCAGCGCGCAGCCCACCGCATGCCGTGCGCGCTGGATGCCGACTGAACCGAAGTACACGGCCAGGACGTAGAACGTGGTTTCGGTACTGCCCTGCACCGTGGCCGCCAGCAATGCGGGGAAGCTGTCGACACCGAAGTTCTGCATCGTCTCGATCAGCATTGCCCGCGCGGCGCTGCCGGAGAACGGCTTGACCATCGCGGTAGGCAGGGCATCGACGAAGCGTGCGTCCAGGCCGAGCAGGTCGACTCCGCCGCGAATCAGCGACAGCGCCGCCTCCAGCGCCCCCGAAGCACGCAGAAGCCCGATCGCGCACAGCATCGCCACCAGGTAGGGCAGAATGTCGCGGGCCACGTCGAAGCCCTGTCTGGCGCCGGCGATGAAGCATTCGTATACCGGCACCTTGCGGATCAGGCCGACGCCGACGAACAGCAGGATCATGCCGAACAGCGCGAGGTTGCCGAGCAGGGAGGAGAACGCGGCCAGCGACGCGGCGGACAGGCCTGCCAGCACCGCCATCAGGCCGCCGAGCGCCAGGGCGGCGCCTGTCAGCCAGGCGAGTACGACCGGGTCGTGCAGGCGCAGCCGCTGAAGCAATGCGACCGAAATCAGTGCGGCCAGGGTGGAGGCGCTGGTGGCCAGCAGGATCGGCAGGAAAACCAGTGTCGGATCGGGCGCTCCCTGCTGCACGCGATAGACGAAGATCGAGACCGGCAGCACCGTCAATGATGAGGCGTTGAGGGTCAGGAACAGGATCTGGGCATTGGTGGCGGTATCGGGCTGGGGGTTGAGGGCCTGCAGCTCGCGCATCGCCTTCAATCCGATCGGGGTTGCGGCATTGTCCAGGCCCAGGCCGTTGGCCGCGAAATTCATGGTCATCAGGCCGATCGCGGGGTGCCCCGTCGGCACCCCCGGCATGAGACGGGCGAAGAGCGGCGAGAGCCACCGCGCCAGGGAGTCGATCAGTCCGGCCGCCTCGGCGATCTTCAGGAATCCGAGCCACAAGCTCAGCGTGCCGAACATCACGATCATCAGTTCCACCGACAGCTTGGCCATCGCGAACAGCGCCTGCACCATGGCCGCGAACACCTCGGCGTCGCCGCCGACCAGCCAGCGCACCAGGGCCGACATGGCGGCGATGATGAAGAAGCCCGACCAGATCGCATTCAGCATGGCCGGCACCATATCATGATGCCAGGGCTTCTCCGGGGTGAGGGTGATGAAACGTCTGGCACTGGTGCCGGTGCGCAGTGATGAGGTCGAGTGGAACGCCGTCCGCTCGCAAGGGGCCGGCGGGCAGAACGTCAACAAGGTGGCGACGGCGATTCACCTTCGCTTCGACATCGGCAAGTCGTCGCTGCCGGATCATGTCAAGGCGAGGCTGCTGGCGCTCGGCGATCAGCGCATCTCGAAGGAGGGCGTGGTGGTCATCAAGGCTCAGACCGCGAGGACCCAGGAGCAGAACCGGATCGCGGCATTCGACCGCCTGCAGGCCCTGGTCGACAGTGTCGCCGCCACGCCGAAGCCGCGGCGTCCGACAAAGCCGACCCGGGCCTCCCAGTTGCGTCGGGTCGATGCGAAAACCCAGCGGGGCCGGATCAAGAGC
>JBBRJB010000418.1:0-3533 GCA_038220085.1 Burkholderiales bacterium | reverse complement strand
GTGCGGATATCAAGAACCTGGTCAACGAGGCGGCGCTGTTGGCCGCCCGCCGTGAGCAGGACGAGGTGCGCATGAAGGATTTCATGGACTCGCTGGAAAAGATTGTCCTCGGCCCGGAGCGCGCGCTGCTGCTGAGCCCTGAAGACCGGGAGCGGATCGCCTACCACGAGAGCGGGCATGCCATCCTCGGCCTGGTCGTGCCCGGCGCCGACCCGGTGAACCGGGTGACGATCGTGCCGCGGGGCCGGGCATTGGGCGTGACCTACCAGCGGCCCGACGCGGATCGCTACAACTATCCGGAGGCGTACCTGCGGGCGCGGATCATCGGCATGCTCGGTGGACGGGCTGCGGAGGAGGTCGTCTACGGCACTCGCACCACCGGCGCGGAGAACGACATCGAGCAAGCCACCAGTCTTGCCCGCAGCATGGTCACGCGCTGGGGCATGAGCGACAAGCTCGGTATGATCCAACTTGCGCCGCGGCAGAACCCCTACCTGGGCGGCGCGGCGGGGTTCGGTGGGGGCGAGAAGCCATTCAGCGAAGAGACGGCACGCGTCATCGATGCCGAGGTGCTACGGATCATCGGCGAGAGCCATGCCGAATCGCTGCGGCTGGTGCGCGAGCACCGCCAACAACTCGACGCGCTGGTGGCCGCACTGCTCGCAAAGGAAACACTCGACGAGCAGGAGATCCTGCAGGTGACCGGGCTGCCGCCGGCGCCGGCGCTCGAGACGCGACCGCTCAAGCTCGGGGTCGAACAGGCCGGTGCGGCCGCTGCGCAGACTTAGTGGACAGACCCCTAAGGGCAGCCCGCGGCCTGCTTGAGGTCATCGAGCGCCTCGGGATTGGCGAGGGTGGACAGGTCTCCGACGGGCTCATCGAGGATGACAGCGCGTATGACGCGACGCATCGTCTTCATGTTGCGTGTGCGCGGCAGGTCCGAAGCGAAGATGATCCTCGCAGGCCGGAACGATGCCCCCATTCCCAACGCGACGGCGCCGCTCAGAACGGCAGCGAGCTCGCTGCCGGGCGTCTCTCCGGCATTCGGAATGACGACGCAGACGACCGCCGATCCCTTGACCGGATCGGGCACGGCGATGGCGGCGGCATCGCTCACCCGATGCGTGGCCATCAGCAGTGATTCGATCTCGGCAGGGCCTGCCCGCTTGCCTGCGATCTTGATCGTGTCGTCGGACCTGCCGTGGATGAACCAAGAGCCGTCCGAGTCGCGGGATGCCCAGTCGCCGTGCACCCAGACCCCCGGAATCCGGCTCCAGTAGCTTTCGAGATAGCGCTCAGGATCCTTCCAGAGCCCGCGAGTCGTGCCGATGCATGCCTCGCGCATGACCAGTTCCCCGACCTCGCCGGGGGCGACGCTTTTTCCCGTCGCATCGACGATGTCGGCGCCCGTTCCGGGTACCGGGCCGGAGAAACTCGCGGCCTTGATCGGATACAGCACGTTGGTAGCGACCAGGCCGCCCAACTCCGTACCTCCCGAATAATTCATCAGCGGACCACGGCGCTGCAGCACGTTCCGGAAGACCCACTGCCAGGAGTCCGGGTCCCAGGGCTCCCCGGTCGACGCCGCGACGCGCAGCGACGACAGGTCGTGTCGAGCGACGCCATCGGTGCCGTGACGCATCATCATCCGCGCTGCGGTCGGGCCGATGCCGAGGAACGTGACCCGATGACCCTGCACCAGGCGCCAGAGCCGATCGGTTTCGGGGTAGTCAGGTGTTCCCTCGACCAGCACGACGGTCGCACCGGCGAGCAAGGTCGCGGTCAGCTGCAGCGGACCGACCAGCCAGCCGAAGTCGGTCATCCAGAGCAGCCGATCCTCCGGCTTGAGGTCGAAGCAGAGGATGAAATCCTCTCCGGTCTTGACCGGCAGTCCGCAGTGGGTGTGCACGGTTCCTTTGGGGCGTCCGGTCGTTCCTGAGGTATAAACGATCATCAGAGGGTGATCGGCAGGCACCTCCACTGCCGCAAAGGGACCGGCTGCGTGATCGGCGACGTCTGCCCACCAGACGTCACGCCCGGACTTCATCGGCACGTCGAGGCCCATGCAACTCGCCACGACGACATGTCGAAGGCTGGGGGTCAGCAGGGCGGCCTCGTCGACGACAGCCTTCATCCCCACGGTGCGGCCGCGGCGTCGCGCGCCATCGACTGTTATCAGCCCGATCGCGTCGGCGTCCTTCAGGCGTGCCGCTATCGCGGCAGCACCGAAGCCGGAGAACAACGGCAGGATGACGCACCCCTGGCGGGCGAGCGCTAGATAGGCGACTGCGACTTCGGGAACCATCGGCATGTAGACGCCGACCGCATCGCCCGCCTTCAGGCCGAGGCGGCTCAGTCCGCACGCAAGCCGGTCGACATGAGCGGCCAGTTCGGCGTAGGTCAGCGACCTGACCTCACCCGCTTCACCTTCCCAGCGAATCGCGGCATTTTCACCTCGGCCGGCAGCCAGGTGGCGATCGAGCAGGCTGAGCGTCATGTTGGTGGTGCCGCCTGCGCACCAGACAGGCCACTCGATTCCCCGGGACAGATCGAGAACGCGGGAGTAGGGCGCGAGAAAACGGAAGTCCAGGAAACGGATCAGTGCATCCCAGAACCACTGCGGATCGTCGGAGGCCTTGCGAGCGAGAGTCGGATAGTCCGGCAGGCCTTCCTTGTCCAGGAATCTCTGCCAGTTGCACTCACGCTTGAAGGACTCGGTCGGATACCAGTCGTAGACGTCCGGCATGTCTTCTTTCCAGGTTGTATCAACCATCCACGCGCGGTTGATCGGAGTCGAAATCGCATACGACAATGTCTTCGATGTGAGGCGCCATGAAGGCCTTCATCTGCTGGTGGATCGTCGACAATTGGTAGCGATCGTGATCGGCGGCGTTGTCGAACATCGCGATCACCACCCACTGGAAGTGCCTGGCGCGCGACGCGCGGTTGCTTCCGAAATGGTAAGCGCGGACATAGTCGAGTTCGGCAAGGATTCGTGATTCGTAATCGTCGACCTGCGCAAGGAAGTCCGCGTCCGTGCCAGTCAATTGCATCAGCACCGTGTGATGGAACATTCCTGTGTCCTTGCGCCTGATAGTGGTGTCGACTATTCTAGCCACACAAAAGATACAGGAGACATTGATGAGATTCCCGCTGGCCTCTGCTCTGTTCGGTGCGCTGTTAGGTCTGTCGCTTGCGCAGGCACCGGGAACCGCGGCAGCGGCGCCGGTGAAGTTCGGCGTCCTCACCGACATGAGCGGGACGTTCTCAGATCTCTCCGGAGCCGGATCGGTCGAGGCGGCGCGTCTTGCAATCGAGGACTTCGGCGGCTCGGTGCTCGGGGAGAAGATCGAGCTGATATTTGCCGATCACCAGCACAAGCCGGAGGTTGTGCTCAGTCTCGCTCGCCAATGGCTAGACCGCGAAGGCGTCGACGTGATCCTCGATGTGCCGAACTCCGGCATCGCGCTTGCTGTCGCCAGCCTGGTGAAGGACAAGGGCAAGATCGCGATATACGCAAGTGCGGCCACCGA
>JBBRJB010000417.1:0-3542 GCA_038220085.1 Burkholderiales bacterium | reverse complement strand
AGGATGGCGTCGGCGCCGGTCTGCACCGCATAGTCCGCGAGGGTCTGGAACCGCTGGAACATGACGGCATCCAGGCCGCCGGGGCTTTCAGCGAGATCGCGAGACAGGCTGTCATCCAGCAGGTTCATCAGTCGGCATTCGGGCCATTGCCGCCTGAATTCCAACTGCACCGGCCCGGGTGAATGAGCCAGGGCATGGATCAGCGCGATGCGCAGTGAGCGGACGGAGGGCTGATTCAATTCGATTCATCCTGCAGGGTAGTGGGTTAGTGTGCCGCCACCGTTCTTTGACGTCCCGGCCTGACGCCCCGCTGCGGGAGATAGCGATCCACGCCGAGCCCCTCGCTGCTGATTTCAGTGGGCCGACCGGTGATCTGATCGGAAAGTAATCTTGCCGAGCCGCAAGCCATGGTCCAGCCCAGGGTCCCGTGCCCTGTGTTCAGCCACAGGTTGCTGAGCGGCGTGCGACCGATAATCGGTGTCCCGTCCGGTGTCATCGGGCGCAGCCCGGTCCAGAACTGCCCCTCCTCCAGCCGGCCGGCGCCCGGATACAGGCTGTCCACCACCATCTCCAGGGTACGGCGACGCCTCGGATTCAGCGTCAAGTCGTAGCCCGCAACCTCGGCCATGCCGCCCACCCGGATCCGCTGGTCGAAACGGGTTACGGCAATCTTGTAGGTTTCATCCATCACGGTCGACTGGGGAGCGCGACTGGCATCGTCGATGGGAATGGTGAGGGAATAGCCTTTGAGGGGATAGACCGGAATCGACAGCGGAAGATCCGCCAGCATGCCGGTGGAATAGCTGCCTAGGGCAAGCACCACCTGATCCGCTTCGCGCAGGGAGGTCACGCCGGTTTGCTGGTCCCGTACCGCCACGCCCCGGATCTTTCCCGCTACGGAATGCAGTCGCGTCACTGTCTTTCCGAACTCGAAAGCGACGCCGAGCGATCGGGCCTTTTCCGCGAGGCTGCGGGCGAAGAGGCTGCAGTCACCCGTCTGGTCGTCAGGCAGCCGCAAGGCGCCGAGGAGGCCGGCGCGCGCGACATCGATGCCGGGCTCGGCCTGTCGGATACCGTTGATGCCGAGAACCTGGTACTCGATGCCGCAGGCATCCAGGATGGAAGTGTCCTTGGCGAGACCGTCCAACTGAGATTGCTGCCGGAAGACCTGCGTCGTACCGAGCTGGCGCCCTTCGTATCCGATTCCGGTATCCGCGCGCAGCGCATCCAGGCAGTGCCTGCTGTAGTCTGCGATCCGCAGCATGCGCTCCTTGTTGGTGGCGTAACGCTCTGCCGTGCAGTTGGCCAGCATCCGCGCGAGCCACTGCAGTTGAAGCAACGATCCGTCCAGGCGGATTGCCAGCGGCGCATGCTTCTGGAACAGCCACTTCAGTGCTTTCAGCGGAATGCCCGGTGCGGCCCACGGCGTTGCATACCCGGGCGAGATCTGGCCGGCGTTGGCGAAGCTGGTTTCGGCTGCCGGGGCAAGTTGGCGGTCAACCACGGTCACTTCGGCGCCCGCCTTGGCAAGGTAGTAGGCCGTCGTTACGCCGACCACGCCACTACCGAGGATCAGGACTCGCATGCTGCTGCTCTCAAAAAGGGGGTGTCATGGCATCAGTCTACGCAGATGGGACGAGAAAGAGTCTCGAATTTATCATCGGATAGGCGACAATTGCCTGGACACTATTCAGGAGCTGGGCAAAATGCGCGCAAAACAGGTGGTTCGCAGGGAACTTGACCTGATAGACGTAAAGCTCGTGCGTGCACTCCAGGAGAACGGGCGGATTTCCATGACCGAACTGTCGGAGAAGGTGGGCCTCTCGGTTACGCCGTGTGCGGAACGGGTCAGGCGCCTGGAGCGGGATCATTTCATCCTCGGTTACCACGCCCGCCTCAACCCGCACGCGTTCGGCCAGGCCTTGCTGGTTTTCGTCGAGATCAAGCTTGCGGCGAAGTCGGGAGCGATGTTCGAGTCGTTCAAGCGCGAGGTCCGCAAGCTGCCTAACGTGCTGGAATGCCATCTGGTCTCAGGTGAGTTCGACTACCTGATCAAAGCCCGCATACCGGAGATGAACGCCTATCGGCGCTTGCTGGGCGATATGCTGCTGGCGCTGCCGGGAGCGAGGGAGTCCCGCAGCTATATCGTGATGGAGGAGATCAAGGAAAGCCTGACACTCACCATCGACGACCCCGAGTGATTCCTAGACAGGTTCAGCGGCGAAGCGCGGCGTGCAGGGCGGCCAGTTCGCCGCGGATTTCTTCGGGCGCCGGTTTCTGGCGGCTGTGATATCGAAGGGTAACGTAGCCCGCGGCAGCCGTCATGGCGTCACGCAACGCATCCTTCTCCTGCCGGTGCGTGCGGTCGTCCAGTTCGATCAGCGCGACGACCTCGAGCGCGTCATCGAGCACCACGTAGTCCACGATCTTCTGCGCGAATCGGCCCCTGATCGACAAGTAGTCGGCGCTGCCGCCACGCACTGCCGGCGCCATCAAGGCTCCCATGCAGACCTGGACCATGATGCGATGGCCCGGAAAGGCGGCCTCCAGCCGTTCCAGGAATTCCTTCTCGTTCTCCGTCAGCAGGGCGCGTTTGACGACGCGAAATTGCGGCGCCCGTCGACGCAGGCCGAGCGCGAGCACCAGCGCAAACAGTGCCAGCAAGGCGAGTCCGCCCCACAGCAGGAGATCGACGCCCTGGATCAATCCCACTGATTCTTTCCGCTAAGAATCAGGCAACGATCTCTTCAGCGACGTGCAATGGCATGGCCTTCTCCGCAAGCCGGGCGAACAGGGCGCCGCCCAGTGGGAGTATCTCGTCGTTGAAATCGTAGCGGCTGTTGTGCAGCATGCGACCTGCCGCGGCGCCGCCCTGGCCGATACGGAAATAAGCACCGGGCCGCACCCGAAGCATGAACGAGAAATCCTCGGCGCCCATGCTCGCCTCGAGGTCGGTCACCAGGTTGCCTGGCCCGAAGACATCGGCGGCCACTTGCTGGGCGAACAGGGCCTGGGCTTCGCTGTTGATCGTGGCGGGATAGATGCGCTCGTAGTTGACGGTGGCGCTTGCGCCGAAACCCTCCGCAACCATCGCGCACAACTGGGTCAGCCGCTGCTGAATGTGGTCCTGCACGGATCCGGAAAATGTCCTCACCGTGCCGGTCAGGGTCGCGTTCTGGGGGATCACACTGAATGCCCCGGGACTGCCGGCCTGCAAGGAGCACAGGCTGACCACCGCGGACTGCATCGGAGAGACGTTCCGGGCGACGATCGACTGGGCGGCGGTGATGATATGCGCCGCCACCACGACCGGATCGACCGCCAGGTGGGGGTGGGCGCCGTGGCCTCCGCGTCCTTCGATGCGAATGGTGATCCTGTCTGCTGCGGCCATCATCGGTCCCGGGCGCACCGCGACCTTGCCCGGCGCCAGGCCGGGCCAATTGTGCATTGCGAACACCTGGTCACAGGGGAACCGGTCGAACAGGCCATCGTCGATCATGGCCTGCGCCCCGGCGAATCCTTCCTCGCCGGGCTGGAAGATG
>JBBRJB010000416.1:0-3545 GCA_038220085.1 Burkholderiales bacterium | reverse complement strand
GGCCGGGTTCCAGTCCTGTTGCGGGAGGCCGCCCATGGCTGACGATCCGAAGATGCTGGGCAAGGTGGCGGTGCTGATGGGCGGGCGCTCATCCGAGCGTGAGATCTCCCTGCTGTCGGGCAACGGCGTCCTCCAGGCCCTGCGCAGTCGCGGCGTCGATGCGCATGCCTTCGATCCGGCCAGCGACTCGCTGCAGTCGCTCAAGGACAACCGCTTCGACCGCGCCTTCATTGCGCTGCATGGCCGGTACGGCGAGGACGGGACAATCCAGGGCGCGCTGGAGCTCCTGGGCATACCCTATACCGGCTCGGGTGTCATGGCCTCGGCAATCGCCATGGACAAGATCCGCACCAAGCAGATCTGGATCGCCCAGGGGCTGGCGACGCCCCGCTTCCTGACGGTGACCGGCGTCGACCAGCTCGACACCGCCGTGCAGTACCTCGGGCTGCCCCTGATCGTCAAGCCGCCGCATGAGGGCTCGACCATCGGCATCACCAAGGTGAGCGCCGCCGACCAGCTGGTCGAGGCCTATGCGACCGCAGCGCTGCTGGACCGTGAGGTCATGGCCGAGGAATTCATCGATGGCCGCGAACTGACCGTGGCCGTGCTCGGCTCTGGCGACTCCGCCAGGGCCCTGCCGATCGTGGAGATCCGCGCGCCGCAGGGCAATTACGACTACCAGAACAAGTACTTCACCGACGACACCAAGTACCTTTGTCCGGCCCCGTTGCCCGGCCCGCTGGCGCGCGACGTCAGCCGCATTGCCGTGGCCGCCTATCGCGCCGTAGCGTGCGAAGGATGGGGACGGGTGGACTTCATGCTGTCCGCCCGCGACGACCGGCCCTACCTGCTGGAGGTCAATACCGCACCGGGAATGACCGGCCACTCGCTGGTACCGATGGCCGCGCGCGCGGTGGGCCTGTCGTACGAGGACCTGGTGCTGGAAATCGCCCGCTCCGCCACCCTGAAGGTGCAGCCGAGTCATCGGCGGGAGGCGGGCAGATGACCCTTTGGCAGGATGCAAGGGCGCTCAACACCATTGCCAGCGCGATGATGATGGCGGCGTTCGCCTGTCTGCTCGGCGCCAGCCTCTGGTGGCTGGCAAACCGGCAGTTGTTCGACTTGAAATCGGTCGAGATCGGACCGGTACCCGGCAGGGAACTCGAGCATGTCAGCGTCGACGCCCTGCACGCAGCGAACCTGGACCGGCTCAGCGGCAATTTCTTCACCGTCGACCTGGAGCGCGTTCGCCACACCTTCGAGGAAACCCCCTGGGTCCGCCGGGCGCGGGTCCGAAGGGTCTGGCCCAACCGGCTGTTCGTCGGGATCGAGGAGCATCGGCCGCTCGCCCATTGGGGTGACGGACGCTTCGTCAACACCTTCGGCGAACTGTTCAGCGTCAATCCGGACGAGGTCGGGAATGCCGAGGCGCTGCTGGATTTCAGCGGTCCCGACGGCACGCAGGGGATCGTCACGCGCCGCTATGCGGAACTCAAGCAGCAGTTGAAGTCCCTGGCGCTGGAACCGCGCAAGGTGGCGCTGTCCGAGCGTCAGGCCTGGTCGGCGCGGCTGAGCAACGGCCTCACGCTGCTGATCGGCCGCGACGAAGGCGTTGCGGTCAACGACCGGATTGCCCGCTGGGTGGCGGTGCATCCGACCGTTGCCGCCCGGCTCAACGAACGCACCGAGGTGATCGACCTGCGCTACCCGAACGGCTTCGCGGTCAGGGCGCCGGGGGTGCTGGATCAGGAAGGAAATGAAAGAAGCGAGCGTAGCAGCAGCAAAGAGATCGCCAGGCGACCATGACGAGAGAGAGTAAAGATCTGCTGGTTGGACTCGACATCGGCACCTCCAAGGTGGTGACGATCGTGGCCGAGATGCACAGCGACGGCGAGTACGAAGTCGTCGGCATCGGCCAGCACGAGTCACGCGGGCTCAAGAAGGGCGTTGTCGTCGACATCGAGAAGACGGTGGCTTCGATACAGTCCGCGCTCGAGGAAGCCGAACTGATGGCGGGCTACAAGATCCGGACGGTCGTGACCGGCATCGCCGGCAGCCATGTCCGCAGCTTCAATTCGATCGGCATGGTGGCGATCAAGGACAAGGAGGTCACCGAGGCCGACGTGCTGAGGGTGACCGAGACGGCCAAGGCGGTGAACATCCCCACCGACCAGCAGATCCTGCACGTGCTGCCGCAGGAGTACATCATCGACGGCCAGGAGGACATCCGCGAGCCGGTCGGCATGAGCGGCGTGCGCCTGGACGTCAAGGTGCATATCGTGACCGGTGCGGTGTCTGCGGTGCAGAACATCATCAAGTGCGTGCGCCGCTGCGGCCTCGAGGTCCAGGACCTGATCCTGCAGCCACTGGCGTCGAGCAGCGCGGTGCTGACCGCCGACGAGAAAGAACTCGGCGTCGCCCTGGTGGACATCGGCGGCGGCACCACCGACATCGCCGTGTTCGTCGGGGGCGCCATCCGGCACTCGGCAGTACTCGCGGTGGCGGGCGACCAGATCACCAACGACATTGCGATGGCCCTTCGCACGCCCACCGCCGATGCGGAGGACATCAAGCTGCGGCACGGCCTTGCCAAGCAGGTGCTGGCCAATCCGAGCGACAAGATCGAGGTGCCGGGAATCGGCGACCGCGGGCCACGCTCGCTGTCCAAGCAGGCGCTCGCCGCCGTGATCGAGCCCCGCGTCGAGGAACTGTTCTCGATGGTGCAGCAGACCATCCGCGAATCCGGCTACGAGGAGGCGATCTCGTCGGGCATCGTGATCACCGGCGGCTCCAGCCTGCTGCCGGGGATGGCCGAACTCGCCGAAGACATATTCCTGAAGCCGGTGCGCGTGGGCGCCCCGGACTACGACGGGTCACTCGCCGATGTGGTGAGGACTCCCAGATTTGCCACTGCCATGGGTCTGCTCGAGGAAGCTCGTCAGATCCGTCTGCGGGGGCGCAAGGTTGCGGAGCAATCGGGTTCGTTCAAGGACACGATGCGTCGCATGAAGGAGTGGTTCCTTGGAAACTTCTAGGACGGCCCCTTCGTATTTCCAGAGCGCGTACTCCTGCCCGGTGTCGCGCTCGCCAGCCCAGGCAACCATGCCGACGGCTGTTTTGTTCAACCAGGAGGCCAAATAAAATGTCTTTTAAGATGCTTGAATCGGATCTCGACGGCGCTGTGATCAAGGTCGTTGGAATCGGCGGAGGCGGCGGCAACGCTGTCAACCACATGGTCAATCGGGGTGTCCAGGGCGTGGAGTTCATCGCCATCAACACCGACCGGCAGGCACTGAGCCGCTCGCTGGCCAGCAAGACGATCCAGCTCGGCGACCAGGGGCTCGGCGCCGGCGCCAACCCGGAAGCCGGCCGCGCAGCGGCGCAAGTGGCGCGTGGTGACATCCGTGCGGCGCTGGAGGGCGCCAACATGGTGTTCATCACTGCCGGCATGGGCAAGGGTACGGGTACCGGTGCGTCTCCCGTGGTTGCGGAGATCGCCAAGGAACTCGGCATCCTGACGGTGGGCGTGGTGACCAAGCCGTTCA
>JBBRJB010000415.1:0-3554 GCA_038220085.1 Burkholderiales bacterium | reverse complement strand
GAAGGAGACAGGATCTTGAAAATAAGGGACCGCAAGGATTTCTGGTCGGCGGCGATGTTCGTGGTCTTCGGCGTGCTGTTCATGGCCTGGTCAACCGACTACCAGTTCGGCACCACCCAGCGCATGGGCCCTGGTTACTTCCCCACCGTGCTCGGCGGCATGCTGGTCGCGCTGGGCATCCTGGTCGGGCTGCCGGCCATCAAGGCAAGCGCGCCCGAGACCCATGTCGAAAAGATCGGCTGGCGCGGCCTGCTGGTGATCCTGGGCGCGGTGATCCTTTACGCCATCCTGCTGCCACGGCTGGGTTTCGTCGTGGCGCTGATAGTGCTCGTCATCATGAGCGCCATGGCGTCGACCCAGTTCACCTGGAAGGCGGCACTGGCTTCCTGCGTCGTCCTCGGGCTCTTCAGCTACCTGGTGTTCGTCAAGGGCCTGGAACTGCAGTTTCCGGTCTGGCCGCCATTCCTGACCCGATAAGAGAGCAGAACCCCGATGGAAGTCCTATCAAACCTCGCGCTCGGGTTCGCCACGGCGGGAACCCTCGAGAATCTCTTCTACTGCTTCATCGGCGTACTGCTCGGCACGCTGATCGGCGTGCTGCCGGGGATCGGACCGCTGGCGACCATCGCCATGCTGCTGCCGATCACCTACCAGTTGTCGGACCCGACGACGGCGCTGATCATGCTCGCGGGCATCTACTACGGCGCGCAGTACGGTGGCTCCACCACCGCCATCCTGGTCAACCTGCCGGGCGAATCGTCCTCGGTGGTGACCGTGCTCGACGGCTACCAGATGGCAAGGCAGGGCCGTGCCGGGCCGGCGCTGGCGATTGCCGCCATCGGCTCCTTCTTTGCCGGCACCGTGTCGACTTTCCTGCTGGCGGCGTTCGCGCCGCCGCTCGCGGAGGTGGCCTTCAAGTTCGGGCCGGCGGAATACTTCTCGCTGATGGTGCTCGGCCTGGTCGCGGCGGTGGTGCTGGCCAACGGCTCGGTGGTCAAGGCGCTGGGCATGGTGGTGCTGGGACTGCTGCTGGGCATGATCGGCACCGACGTCAATTCCGGCGTCGCACGCTTCTCCTTCGATATCCCGGAACTGACCGACGGCGTCGAGTTCGCGGTGGTCGCCATGGGCATGTTCGGCTTCGCCGAGATCATCCTCAACCTCGAGCAGAAGGAGGAGCGCGGCATCGTCATGGGCAAGATCCGGGGCCTGTTCCCGACCATGGCCGACCTCAAGGCATCGGCGATGCCGATCCTGCGAGGCACCCTGCTGGGCTCCTTTCTCGGCATCCTGCCCGGCGGCGGAGCGACGCTGGCGTCGTTCTCGAGTTATGCCCTTGAGAAGAAGATGTCCAAGACGCCCGAGCGCTTCGGCAAGGGTGCGATCGAAGGCGTGGCCGGACCTGAGTCGGCCAACAACGCCGGCTCGCAGATGTCGTTCGTGCCGATGCTGACGCTGGGTCTGCCGACCAACGCCGTGATGGCGCTGATGATCGCGGCGATGATGATCCACAACATCCAGCCCGGCCCGCAGGTCATGTCGAGCAACCCGACCCTGTTCTGGGGCCTGATCTGCTCGATGTGGATCGGCAACGTGATGCTGGTGATCCTGAACCTGCCGCTGATCGGCATCTGGATCAAGTTGCTGACCGTGCCCTACCGGCTGCTCTATCCGGCGATCCTGCTGTTCTGCTGCATCGGCGCCTACTCGGTCAACAACAACGTCTTCGATGTGATGATGACCATTCCGTTTGCCATCCTCGGCTACGCCTTCAAGAAGCTCGACTGCGAGCCCGCACCGCTGCTGCTGGGCTTCGTGCTGGGCAAGCTGATGGAGGAGTACCTGCGCCGCGCCCTGACCATTTCGCGTGGCGACGCCACCGTGTTCTTCACCCGGCCGCTGTCGCTGGTGCTGCTGCTCATCGCCGGCGTGCTGCTGGTGCTGGTGTTCAGTCCCAGTATCGCCAAAAAACGCGAAGAGGCCTTCCAGGGCGACGACTGAGGCAGTTGCCGGCACAGCCGCCGGTGCCCGTGCCGGTGCCCGTGCCTGGCCTGCGCCCGTGCCTGTGCCTGCGCCCGTGCCGGTCAGACCTTGAAGATCGCTTCCAGGTCGACGGTGTCAGCGGCAGCATCGAGTTTGAGGCTGCTCTCGATATGCGCCAGGTGCTCGAGCATGAGTCTGCCGGCGGCGACCGCATCGCGACGGGCCACCGCATCGACGATGGCGCTATGCTCATCGACGCGGCAACTGGTGGCGGTGGGCGTGTCGTAGAGAAAGATGATCAGGCAGGTGAGCGTGGACAGTTCGCGCATGGTGCGGGCCAGCGCGCCGTTTCCGGCCAGCCCCGCGAGCAGTGTGTGGAACTCTCCGGAAAGCCGCACGATGGCCCGCTTGTCCTCGCGGCGGCGCGCGTTCTCCTCCAGGGCAAGATGCTGCCGCAGTTGTGACACGCCCTCGGTCGTCAGCGTTTCTATCAGGCGATGCACGACCGCCGGTTCGATCAGACGCCGGGCTTCGAAGATGTCGATCGCCTGCTCGATACTGGGTTGCGCGATGTACGCTCCCCGCTTCGGGACCAGCTCGACGATCTGTTCATGGGCAAGGCGCGCCAGTACTTCACGGATGCGCGCCCTGCTCACCTTGAAGATATCAGCCAGGCGCTCCTCCACCAGCTTGGTCCCGGGATGCAGGCGGTGTTCCAGGATCGCAGCGACGATCTTCTCGTAGATATCGTCCTGGATATTCCTGCGCTTGAGTCGCGCCGGCACCGCCGAGGTGCGCTCGCCATTGGCGCGGCTCGCACAGAAACGAATCCTGCTTCGACCGGACACGGTCAGTGCCAGTCGAACAGGCGGCCCCACCCCTTTATCCGGGAGGGGTCGGCGCCCACGGCGCGCAATGCGCCCCAGACGGTGGTGCAGACGGTATCCAGGATCGGGATGTCGATTTCGGCTTCGATGGCATGAACCAGCGGAGCGGCGAAAAGATTGGTGCAGAAGGTCGTGATCGCATCCGGGCGCTCGGCAGCCACGTCCAGCATCAGCGATTTCAGGGTATCAGCGGAGACCAGTCCGAAATCATGATTGACCCGGATGCCGAGGTGGCGCTCGCTGACTACCTCGACGCCGATCGCGGCGTAGTGGCCGACGATACGCTCCTGGACGTCGCGGGTGTAGGGCGTGACCAGCGCCAGGCGCCGGATATCGCGCAGCGCGAGCAACTCGTTGAGCGCCAGCACCGCGGTGGTCGCGGGCAGGCCAGTGCGCGCGCGGATGCGATCGACGAGGCGCCGATCGGCATCGAAACCCAGCCAACCCGACGACGTACCGCTCCAGGCGATCACATCCACCTTGGCATCCGCCAGCAGGTCTGCCGCCGCGAGAATGTTGCTGTCGTCGAACTGGCCGAGCGCCTGCGCGGTGAGGGCGATCTCGGTGACCTTGAAGCGCGAGAAGTGGGCGCTGCATCCGGGCATCGCGGCCGCAAGCGCGCTGGTCAGGGGCTCCAGGGCGATATTCGAAGAGGGCGTCAACACGCCGATCCGCACTGGGGAC
>JBBRJB010000414.1:0-3560 GCA_038220085.1 Burkholderiales bacterium | reverse complement strand
CAGCGCATGCTGTGCGCCAGCCAGCAGGCGAAACTGCAGGTCTGGCCTTTCCTGGCGCGCACGCCACCGGTGATCGTCGACTGGCTGCCGTGGAACCACACCTTCGGCGGCAATCACAACTTCAACATGGTCCTGCGCAATGGCGGCACGCTGTATATCGATGCCGGCAAGGCGGCGCCGGGACTGTTCGACAAGACCCTGGAAAACCTGAGGGAGATCTCGCCCACCATCTACTTCAATGTGCCGCGCGGCTACGATTTCCTCGTCGGCGCGCTGGCGAACGACCGCGCGCTTCGCGATCGCTTCTTCCAGCGCCTGCAGGTCATCTTCTACGCCGCGGCCGCCTTGCCCCAGCACCTCTGGGAGGCGCTGGAACGCCTGAGCAGGGAAGCCCTGGGACGGCCAGTTCCGATGGTGGCCGCCTGGGGATCCACCGAGACCGCACCGCTGGCAACCGACTGCCACTTCCAGGCAAAGAAGAGCGGAGTGATCGGTTTACCGGTGCCGGGCTGCGAACTCAAGCTGGTGCCGGCGGGCGGCAAGCTCGAGATCCGCGTGCGCGGCGTCAACGTCACCCCCGGTTACTGGCGTCAGCCGGCAATGACCGAGGCCGCCTTCGACGAAGAAGGGTTCTACCGCATCGGCGACGCGGTCCGCTGGCTTGACGACCGGCACCCGGAAGCCGGCCTGCTCTTCGACGGCCGGATCGCCGAGGACTTCAAGTTGAGTTCGGGCACCTGGGTCAGCGTCGGATCGTTGCGTCTGCGGATGCTGGAGACCCTGGCTCCGGTCGCGCAGGACATCGTGGTGTGCGGCCACGACCGTGACGATGTGCGATTACTGGTCTTTCCGAATGTCGTGGCCTGTCGGCAGCTTGCAGGTCCGGAGCCGCAATCGCCACTGGACGCGGCGCTGGGATCGGAAGCGGTCCGGGAGGTCGTGACCGAAGGCCTGCGGCGCCTGCGCGCCACCGCGAGCGGCACATCGGCCTGCGCCGCCGCTGCCTTGCTGCTGGTGGAACCACCGTCGATCGACGCCGGCGAGATCACCGACAAGGGCTACATCAACCAGGGCGCGGTTCTGGAACGCCGCGCGGCGCTGGTCGCGTCGCTGTACCGTTGGCCGCCGCCGGCGGATGTGATTGCCACCCCGGCAGCCGCCTAGCGCTTATTGCCGGACGGCCAGCAGCGGATTCTTGTAGACGCCCCGGGGCAGGCTCGCAGGGGCCAGGATGTTCGCCGCAATCCGTACCTGCAGTTGCGAGCGCACCTCGGCTTCGATCTCGCGAGCCAGGCCGGCATAGTCGCCTTCCTGCACCGCGGGGGCGGCTTCGACGTCCACTCGGATCGGGTCCTCGAATCGCACCTGGTCCGCAGTTTCCTTCCAGATCCGCACGGCAGGCTCGGCGCGCCCGGCGAACGCCTGCACGATGAGATCCCTGATCGCCGTGGGAAAGACGTTCATGCCGCGGTAGATCAGCATGTCGTCGGTGCGACCGATGCAGCGCATCCTCGGGCTGGTGCGGCCGCATGCGCATCGGTCGACGCCGGTTATCAGCGCGTGGTCTCGCGAGCGATAGCGCACCAGCGGTGTGGCATCGCGCGCGAGCGCGGTGTAGACGAGTTCGCCGGTGGCGCCTTCGCGCCAGGGAACCGGATCGCCGCTGGCGGGGTCGATCAGTTCGATCGCGACATGCCGCTGGGCATTGAAATGCATGCCGGACTGTGCCCCGCACTCCCCCCACATGCAGGCGATGACGTCACCCAAGCCCATGGTCTCGCGCAGGTGATCGATTCCGAGACCCGCAACGATCCGGCGACGCACCTCGGGCTGGTTCAAACCCGGCTCGCCGCCGCAAAGTACCTTGCGCAGCGCCGATGGGGTTGCAGCGCCCGCGCCATCCCCATCACGCAACTGCTCGCCCAGGTAGAGCGCAAAGGAGGTCGTGGCCAGCATCGCGGACACGCGCAAGCGGCGCATCTCGCGCACGATGCGGTCGGTGGGGAAGCCCCCCAGCCAGCAAAGCGTCGCGCCGATCCGGCGGAAGGCGTCTGCATAAGGCAAGCCGCCGGCCAGCATCGGCAATCCGACCAGGTGGGCGACGACATCATGCCGGCGGATACCGGCAGTGAAGAAGGTATTGGCGATCGCGTCGGTGTTGCGGTCCACGTCCGCCGCCGTCAACCCGTAGTACAGCGGCGCACCGGTGGTTCCCGACGAGGACAGCACCTGGACGATATCCTCCAGCGCGGCAGCCTGGTTCTCGCCCAGCGGCTGACGGTCCGTGGCTGCGTCCTGTGCCGCGCGGATGTCGCCCTTCAAGGTGAATGGCAGTGCCCGGAGATCGTCGAGGCAGCGGATCGGGAGCGTCGAGGACAGGCCCGCGTGCAGGCGTGCGTACATGGCCGAGCGTGATGCCAGCGAAGCAAGCGAACCGTACGAAGAGGCCAGTTCCCCCGCCTGCCATCGCTGCACCTGCTTCCACGGCATGGTTTCCAGTTCCCGGTTCCAGTACATCTCCGTGTTGCCGCTCATCTGCCTTCCTTCACCTGGATGACAACGGCCATGGCCGAGTCTCCGGCGGCGCATCCGGTGAACAGCCCGTAGCCGCCGCCGAGCATGACCAGTTCCTCGATCAGTTCGATGACCGCCCGCAGGCCGGTCGGCCCCTGAGGGTGGCCCCAGACCAGCGACGAACCGAAGTTGTTCATGCGATTGCAGTCGATGCCGAATTCGTCGGCGAACACCAGGTCGTTCAGCACGAAGGGATTGTGCGTCTTGATGGCGCGCATCTGGCCGATGTCCAGGCCCGCGGCCTGCAAGGCGCGCCGCGCCGCAGGCACCGGCGCCGCCGGCATGTAGCCCGGCTCAACCCGCGCCTGGCCGAATGACCGGATGCGGATGTCGATGGCGGGATCGCGGGACAATTCGCGGGCACGATCGACGGTGGCGAGCACGATCGCCGAATTGCCGTCAGCGGGATGCGTCTGGCCGCCGAAGGTGACGCTGCCGCCTTCGATCACCGGCTTCAAGGCCGCCAGCCCCGCCGCGGTGGTCGCAAAGATTCCCTCGTCGCCACTGAGTTCGGACTGGGTACGCCTGAAGCGGCTGTCGGGAACGGCGAAGGGCAATGCCATGAATCGGCGCAGGAATGCCGAGTCGTCCGCAAGCGCCTGGCCGTACTGCTCGTATCGGCGCAGGGTCACGTCGTTCTGGCGGGTAGTGTCGATGCGATAGCGGCTGGCGACATTCTCCGCCGTCTTCAACATGGACTGGCCGGTAAAGGGGTCGCGCCCGAAATTGTCGAGGATCCAGTTCTCGCCGTCGCCGGTACCGCCCGCCGCGTGCGGCGCGGGGTAGTACAGGTGCGGCCCGTTGGATGTGCGATCGGCCGCAATCGCGAGGCACACACCGGCATTGCCTTCGCGGATCTCGGCCGCGCCGGACTGCAGCACGCGCGCCCCGGTCGCGCAGGCCTGGCTGATCGTCGGCCCGGCGACCGCCGTCGATCCGAGTTGCCCCATCAGCCAGGGCAGGCCGTAGAACGAACCCTGCTGAGG
>JBBRJB010000413.1:0-3563 GCA_038220085.1 Burkholderiales bacterium | reverse complement strand
TGGCTCTCTGGAGTATTCGATGAATCGCTTAATTGTGCTGGGTGTGGTCGTGCTGGCCTTGTTGGCCGCGGCGAGTTCCACCCTGTTTGTGGTCGACCAGCGCCAGACCGCGGTGGTATTCGCCCTGGGCGAGATCAAGCGGGTCATCAAGGAGCCGGGGTTGCATTTCAAGTTGCCGCCACCGTTCCAGAACGTGCAGTACTTCGACAACCGTACCCTGACGCTGGACAGTGCGGATATCGATCGTTTCATCACCTCGGAAAAGCTCAACATCCAGGTCGATTCCTACGTCAAGTGGCGTATCGTGGACGCCCGGCTGTTCTTCGTTTCGCTTGGCGGAAGTGAATTGCTGGCCCAGGACCGGATCGCCCGCCAATTGCGCTCGGCGCTGAACAACGAGATCGCCCGGATGACCGTCGCCCAGGTGATCTCGACCCAGCGCGACTCCCTGGTCGCCAAGGTGACGGCCGAGGTCGCCGCGGAACTGATCAAGGTCGGCGTCGGCATCGTGGACGTGCGGCTCAAGCGCGTGGACTTCGCGCCGGAGGTGGCGGAGCGGGTTTACGACCGCATGCAATCCGAGCGTAAGCGCGTTGCCAACGAGCGGCGTGCCACCGGTACCGCGGACAGCGAGAAGATCCGCGCCGATGCCGATCGCCAGCGGGTGGTCATGCTTGCGACCGCGTATCGGGAAGCACAGCGTGAGCGCGGTGCGGGAGACGCCAATGCCTCACGTACGTATGCGGATGCTTTCGGCAAGAACCCGGATTTCGCCAGCTTCTATCGCAGCCTGGAGGCTTACCGCAATTCATTCAACAACCGCAGCGATGTGCTGGTGCTGGACCCGGGCTCGGACTTCTTCAAGTTCTTCCGGGGATCGCAGGAGAACGGCGCATCTGCTCCTGCAGACACCGCGTCGCGGGTGACCCCGGGAGCGCCGGCCGGCGGTGCGCCGGGAACCGACGCGCAGGTGTCGTCGGATGCCGCGAGCAAGTGAGGGAACGGCGGTTCCCGGTGAGGCAGTGACGCTGAAGGATGGATGCTTTGGCGGACGGATCGCCGCTGCTGGTGGCACTGGGCCTCGTATTGATCATCGAGGGCCTGCTGCCCCTGGTGTCGCCCACCGGCTGGCGTGAGGCGATGCGTCGCATCGCGCAGTTCCGGGACGGCCAGATCCGATTCGTCGGGCTTGGCTCAATCGCCATCGGGCTGGCGCTGATCCTGATCGCGTAATGAATCGCTGGTTGCTTCCCGACGCGATTTCCGACCTCCTGCCGGCCCAGGCGCTGGCGCTGGAGGATATGCGGCGCGCCATACTCGATTGCTATCGCAGTTGCGGCTACGAAATCGTGGTCCCACCGCTGATCGAGTATCTGGACTCGTTGCTGATCGGCAGCGGCGGCGATCTCGATCTCAAGACCTTCAAGCTCATCGACCAGTTGTCCGGCCGGACCATGGGCGTGCGCGCCGACATCACGCCGCAGGTGGCGCGTATCGATGCCCACCTGCTTCATGCCCGCCAGGTCACCCGGCTCTGCTATTGCGGCTCGGTGCTGCGCACTCGACCCAACGGCCTGGAGGCCTCTCGCGAGCCGATCCAGATCGGCGCGGAGATCCACGGCCATGCCGGCATCGAGGCCGACATCGAGGCGATCGACCTGCTGCTGCAATCACTTCAGATCGCCGGCATAACCGGAACCGGTCGCCTGCGCCTCGATCTTTGTGATCTGGGGTTGTTGCGGCTGCTGCTCGCCGAGCTTCCGGACGTACAGGAAGACGACGCTTTTGCGCTGCTGCAGGCTCGCGACCTGCCGGAATTGCGTCAGCTGCTCGACCCTTGCGCCGGCCGGCCGGCGGCGGCCGCGGTGCTGGAACTGACGCAATGCTTCGGCTCGGCAGCCGAAGCTCTGGACAGGGCCCGTCGGGCGCTGGCCGGTTGGCCGCAGGCGCTGGTAATCCTCGATCAGCTGGAGCGGGTTGTCACCTCGCCGCGACTGGGTCAACATGCTGGATTGGTGGAGATTGCGCTCGATCTGGCGGACGTCCGCGGGTTTCGCTACCACACCGGACTCTCGTTCGCTGCCTATGCCGAGCGCCACGCGCATTCGGTCGGGCGGGGCGGGCGCTACGACGGGGTCGGCGCAGTGTTCGGTCGGGCCAGGGCGGCGACCGGGTTCTCGCTGGATCTGCGTGAACTGGTGGACTTGCGTGAGGTTCGGGAGCCGTCCGCTGCGACCCGGATCATTGCCGCGCCGTGGTCCGAGGATGTGCTGCTGATGACGCTGATCGGTGATCTGCGCAAGGCCGGGGAGGTCGTGCTGCAGTTGCTGCCGGGCCAGGTCGATCACGGCGCAGACCAGAAGATCGATCGGATAATTGAACTGGAAAACGGACGCTGGAATGTGCGGGACAAGAAGGTATAAATGAGCAGGAACCTGGTGATTGTCGGAACCCAGTGGGGCGACGAAGGCAAGGGCAAGGTGGTCGACCTGCTCACCGACGAGGCACAGGGCGTCGTGCGGTTCCAGGGTGGCCACAATGCCGGTCACACGCTCGTCATCGACGGGCGCAAGCATGTGCTGCGGCTGATCCCTTCCGGTATCCTGCGCCGGGACGTGACCTGCTATATCGGCAACGGCGTGGTCTTGTCGCCGTCGGCGCTGATGACCGAAATCGAGGAACTCGAGGCGGCCGGCGTCGATGTGCGTCATCGGCTGCGGATCAGCCTCGCCTGCACGCTGATCCTGCCCTACCACGTGGCGCTCGACCTGGCGCGGGAAACGCGCCGGGGCGACGCCAAGATCGGCACGACCGGCCGCGGCATCGGTCCGGCCTATGAGGACAAGGTCGGCCGTCGCGCGCTGCGGGTGGAGGACCTGTATGCGCCGCAGACGGCCCGGGAGCGGATCCGGGAGGTCATGGATCACCACAACTTCCTCCTGGTCCATTACTACAACGCCGCGCCGCTCGATCCCGAGGCCGTCGCGGACGAAATGCTCGCGCTGGGCGAGAAAATCGCGCCGATGGTCACGGACGTCTCAGGAGAGCTCGCCGATGCACTGGCCCGCGGCGATTCCCTGCTGTTCGAAGGTGCTCAGGGTGCCCTGCTCGACGTCGACCACGGCACCTACCCTTACGTCACCAGCAGCAACTGTATCGCCGGTGCGGCCTCGGCTGGCGCGGGCGTCGGCCCGGGTCGGCTCGACTTCGTGCTCGGCATTGCCAAGGCCTATGTCACCCGGGTCGGCAGCGGCCCGTTCCCGACGGAACTGACCGACGCAGTCGGCAAGCGCCTGTCGGAACGAGGCCATGAGTTCGGTGCGGTCACCGGCCGTCCCCGTCGTTGCGGCTGGTTCGATGCGGTCGCCATGAAGCGATCGGTCGAGCTCAATGGCGTTTCCGCACTCTGCCTGACCAAGCTTGACGTGCTCGATGGACTGGAAACACTGCGGATCTGCACCAGCTACGAGTTCACCGGCGACGACGGCAGTTCGCGCCGGCTCGATCGCCTGCCCAGCGGCTCGGCCGCGGTGTCGCGGTGCCGCGCAATCTTCGAAGAAATG
>JBBRJB010000412.1:0-3564 GCA_038220085.1 Burkholderiales bacterium | reverse complement strand
GCGGCGCAACGAATACGTCGGCCCGCAGGTCGGCGACGAACTGGCGTCGGACGGCGCCATGGCCCTGCTGATGGTGATCGTCGGCATCATGATCTACCTGGCGATCCGCTTCGAATGGAAGTACGCCGTGGCGGCCATCCTCGCCAATCTGCACGACGTGGTCATCATCCTCGGCTTCTTCGCCGCCTTCCAGTGGGAGTTCTCGCTGTCGGTCCTGGCGGCGGTGCTGGCGGTGCTGGGCTACTCGGTGAACGAGTCGGTCGTCATCTTCGACCGGGTCCGGGAGAAGTTCCGGGAGCGCCGCGCCCGCAACATGACCACGCCGCAGGTGCTGGACCACGCCATCACCAGCACGATCTCGCGGACCATCATCACCCACGGATCGACCCAGCTCATGGTCCTGTCGATGCTGCTGTTCGGCGGCGCCACCCTGCACTACTTTGCACTCGCGCTCACAATCGGCATCCTGTTCGGGATCTATTCGTCGGTGTTCGTAGCCGCTGCCATCGCGATGTGGCTCGGCGTCAAGCGCGAGGATCTGCTCAAGCCGGTGAAAAAGAAGGACGATGCGGGCGTCGAACTTCCCTGAACCCGGCGGCCCGACGCCAGCAGCAGGCAGTCCGTCCCCAGCAGCCGACGGCCCCGGCGCGCAGGGTGCGGTCCCGGTCAGAGTCTGGGACCTGCCCTTGCGGCTTTTTCACTGGTTGCTGGTTCTGTGCCTGACCGGCTCGTTCATCACCATCAAGGTCGGCGGCAGCTGGACCGAATGGCATCTGCGCTTCGGTTACCTCGCGCTCGCCCTGATTCTTTTCCGCGTGCTGTGGGGCCTCATCGGTCCACGCTATGCCCGCTTCTCCAGCTTCCTCTTCCCGCCCGGGCGCGTACTCGCCTACCTGCGCAACAGCGCCCACGCCCCGCGAACGCTTGGCCACAGCCCGCTGGGCGCCCTGTCGGTGTTTGCGCTGCTGGCAGCGGTCGGCGTGCAGGCGGGCGCCGGCCTGTTCACTTCCGACGACATCTCGGTGGAAGGTCCCCTGGCCAGGCTGGTGTCCAACGCCCTGGTCGAGCGCGCCAGCTGGCTTCATCACAACAACGAGTGGGTCATCCTCGGACTGGTGGGGCTGCACCTCGGCGCGATTCTTTACTACCGCGTCTTCAAGCGCCAGTCGCTGGTCCTGCCGATGGTGGTCGGCGACAAGCGGGTCGTCCGCTCGCCGGCGGAACCGGCCCCGGCGCTGCTGGCCGCACGCGATGATGCGGCCATCCGCCTGCGGGCGGCAATAGCCGCCGCGGTTGCCGCCGCGGCCACGGCGATCATCATCTACTGGCCGATATTCTGAGCCGCACCTGGTCGCCGGTCAGACCGGCGACCAGGTGGACCTCACTTGGCGCGGAAGCTGTCGTGACAGTTCTTGCAGGCGCCGGCGGCCTCGGTGAAGGCCTCCTTGATCTTGCCCTTGTCACCCGTTTCGGCTGCGGCCGCCAGCTTGGGCAGTGCCGCCTGCATTCGATCCTGGGCGGCGGTGAACTTGCCCGGGTCCTCCCAGATCTCCGACTTTGCCTTGGTATCGCCACCTTTCTCGCTGCCGGGCACGAAGGCGGCCCACGGCAGCTTGCCCACCGCGTTCACGACGTTGGCGCTGTCCTTGGCCTGGGCGGCATCGAACGGCGCCTTGTCGTTGACCATCGCGCCGATCCGGCCGAAATGCTGGCCCATGATGAACAGGGCGCTTTGCCGGTAGTTGATGGCGTCTTCAGTTTTCGCAAACTGGGCACTGGCCAGCAGCGGCAGGAAAGCGGCGACGGCAGCAGCGGCGATGAGTATTTTCTTCATTGATGCAATCCTTGTCGGAGCAGAGTCAGAAACAGCGTCGGAAACAGCGTCGGAGAACAGAGTCGGAAAACCGTGTGCGATTGAATCTAACATGGGCGCTGCACGAAGCTGGCGCATTCTCATGACGACCGTACGGCCGTTGCCGGCCCGGCCGCTAGCTATCGCTAGACCGAACGCGCCAGGTCGGCCGCCTTGCCGATATAGCTGGCGGGCGTCAGGGCAAGCAGACGATCCTTCGCCGCCTGCGGAATCTGCAACTGGCTGATGAAGCGGCTCATCTGCTCGCCGCTGATCGCCTGCCCGCGGGTGAACTCCTTCAACTTTTCATAGGGCTGCGCCACGCCGTAGCGACGCATGACCGTCTGCACCGGTTCCGCGAGCACCTCCCAGTTATCGTCGAGGTCGCGGGCCAGGCGGCCCGGGTCCGCCTCCAGCTTGCCGAGGCCGCGCAGGCAGGAATCATAGGCCAGCAGCGCGTAGCCCAGCGCGACGCCGACGTTGCGCAGGACGGTCGAATCGGTCAGGTCCCGCTGCCAGCGGCTGACCGGCAGCTTCTGGGAGAGGTGGCTCAGCAAGGCATTGGCCAGTCCCAGGTTGCCCTCGGAGTTCTCGAAGTCGATCGGGTTGACCTTGTGGGGCATGGTCGACGATCCGACTTCGCCCTCCTTGAGCGACTGCTTGAAGTAACCGAGGGAGACATAGCCCCAGATGTCGCGGTTCAGGTCGAGCAGGATGGTGTTGACCGAGACCAGCGCATGGAACAGGTCCGCCATATAGTCGTGCGGCTCGATCTGCGTGGTCAGCGGGTTGAACTGCAGCCCCAGTTGCTCCTCGATCACCCGCCGCGAGAACTCGGCCCAGTCGACCTCGGGATACGCGGCGAGATGCGCGTTGTAGTTGCCGACCGCGCCGTTCATCTTGGCAAGGATGGGAACCGACGCCGCGCGCAGCCGGGCCGAACGCAGGCGCACCACCACGTTGGCGATCTCCTTTCCCAAGGTGGTCGGCGACGCCGGCTGGCCGTGAGTTCGGGACAGCATCGGCAGGTCCGCATGACGATGCGCGAGCAGGCGCAGCACTTCGACGATCCGGTCGATGGCGGGCAGCATCACCTCGTCACGGGCAGAGCGCAGCATCAGCGCGTGCGATGTGTTGTTGATGTCTTCCGACGTGCAGGCGAAATGGATGAACTCCCCCGCCGCGGCCACCTCGGCGTCGTCCGCGAGACGCTTCTTCAGGAAATACTCGACCGCCTTGACGTCGTGGTTGGTCTTTCGCTCTTCGGTCTTGATGGCGTGGGCATCGGCGTCGCCGAAGTCCGCTGCCACCGCTTGAAGTACCGCCCTCGCCCGAGGGGAAAAGGGCGGGAGTTCAGGCAGGCCCGCGTCGGACAGCGCGATCAGCCACTCGATCTCGACCCGCACGCGATGGCGCATGAATGCCGCTTCGGACCAGAGCGATCGCAGGGGCGCCACCTTGCCGGCGTAGCGGCCGTCCAGCGGCGAGAGGGCATTGAGCGCATCGATTTCAGCCATGCCTGGAATGCTAGCATCCGCGCCCCGACGCCACCGCCCACACTGCGGCCGCGCCTGCTCTGCCGCTTCGCCCCTTCCCCTACTCCGACAGGGCTAGGAGCCTGCGCGGCAGAAGGAGGGGGGCGCGCCGGGTCGAGACGAGAGGCCAGACGAGGCGCCGATGAGGCGGTGTGGTTGACCCCACACAACGAGTCG
>JBBRJB010000411.1:0-3567 GCA_038220085.1 Burkholderiales bacterium | reverse complement strand
GACGACAACGACAAGCCTTTCCTTACCGGCGAACGGACCCTGGAGGGCTTCTACCGCACGAAGCCCGGCCTGCAGCAGGCGATCTCGAGGGGTCTCGCATACGCACCGTACGCCGACATGATCTGGTGCGAAACCGGCAAGCCGGACCTGCAGTTTGCGAAGGACTATGCCGAGGCAATTCATAAGCAGTTCCCCGGCAAGCTTCTCGCCTACAACTGCTCACCCAGCTTCAACTGGAAGAAGAATCTCGACGACGCCACCATCGCGAAGTTCCAGCGCGAACTCGGCGCCATGGGCTACAAGTTCCAGTTCATCACGCTGGCGGGTTTCCATGCGCTGAACTACTCCATGTTCAACCTGGCGCACGGCTATGCGCGAGAGCATATGAAAGCTTTCGTGGAATTGCAGCAGGACGAGTTCGCGGCCGCCGACAGAGGCTTTACCGCCGTCAAGCACCAGCGTGAAGTGGGAACCGGCTACTTCGACGCGGTCACCACGACGATCGAGGGCAGCCAGTCTTCGACGACCGCGCTGAAAGGATCGACCGAGGACGAGCAGTTCTTCGACGCGAAGAGCTCGGGCAAGTCGTCCAAGAAGGCGGCCTGACCTGAACTGGAGAACCGGGTGCCCCGCCGCGGGATGCGCGGCGCGGCCGAGGACCGCGGCGGCTAGAATGAGCGACTCAGCTGAACAGGCTCCTATTACCTTCGGGGACCCTCCATGAAGATATACCACTCGCCATCCTCGCCCTACGTACGCAAATGCATGGTGCTTGCGCATCACCTGGGGCTGACCGACAAGATCGAAAAGCTTCCGAGCGCGGCTAGTCCCGTGAAGCGCGATCAGAACATCATCCCCAGCAACCCCCTGGGCAAGGTGCCGACGCTGATCGCGGACGACGGTACCGTGATGTTCGACAGTCGGGTGATCTGCGAATACCTGAACGCGATAGGCAAGGGCAGCTTTTTCCCCCCGGAGGGCGCCTCCCGCTGGCGCGTGCTGACCGAGCAGTCGCTGGCTGACGGCATCCTCGATGCGTCCCTGCTCGCGCGGTACGAAGGGGCGCTGCGCCCGGAGGAACTGCGCTGGACCGATTGGACGGCGGGCCAGATGGACAAGATCACAACCGGCCTCGCGTCCTTCGAGAAGACGATCGATCCGGCGTCGCAGCGCCTCGATATCGGCACTGTCACCCTCGGATGCGCGCTCGGCTACCTGGACTTCAGGTATGCCGACTACGGCTGGCGCAGCAAGTGCCCGAAGCTTGCCGCCTGGTACGAAAAGTTCTCGCAAACGCCGGCGATGCAGGCGACGAAGCCGTAGCCGCAGGCCGGTCCGGCACCGTCCGGGCGGCCTAGTCGGATAGTGCCTGTGGCCGATCGCCGCAACCCCTGTCGACGCGCATCATGACTCCTCCCACAGTCATGATGACGGAGCGATACATGAACACGATTCGCAGGTTGCGGGGCCAGGGCATGACGGAGTACATCGTCATCGTGGCGCTGATCGGGGTTGCGGCCATCGGCGCCTATTCGTTTCTCGGGCAATCCATCCGCGGTGCGACGGCCGGACTGGCGCTGGAGATTGCCGGTGAGGACGCCAAGGCGGGTATCGATGCGGCAAAGACCGCCTCCGAGCAGGCGGTGACCACCTCGACCACCAAGGCAACACTGAACGCCTACAACGCCAGCAACCATTGAGGGGGCTGTCTGCCGGTCCGCCGATACCGGTTAGCCGGCTCCTAGCCTACCCCGGCCGGTCGCTGTCCGGCGGACCGCTCGCGGCGGGGCGGCCATCCTGCCGACACGCCAGCAGTTCGATTGCCTCCATGGCTTCGGCGTAATCCTCCGGCACTTGCCCCTTGAAGTGGGCTTTCGTGGCCAGTCGGACCACCCATTCCAGCCGCTTCACGGTTGCCCTCGTCATGATCGGATCGACGCCCACCTCCTCGAGTGCTTCTGCCGACATGCGAGCTTCCTGCGCACGGCGTTCGGCGTGAATGACGTCGGTAACAAGGAGGAAGTTGGCCATCTCCTCGAACGGCCGGCTTGCCATGAATCGACCGAAGGAAGCGAGCACCTGCTGATCGATGCCATAGCGGCGCGCGCCCAGCATGCATTCGACCAGCAGTCCTTCAAGCCCCTTGGCGATGACCGAACGCATGATCTTGATGCCCGATGCCGCCCCCAATTCACCCTCCACACACTCCACCTTCAGTCCCCATGGCAGCAGGGTGTTCCGGAATTCCGTGGCGGCGGGCCCGCTGGCCAGGATCGGCAGACGATGGCCGTCTACATGCGGCGTGCCCATGATCGATGCGTCCGCGAGCGTGACGCCTGATTCCTGCAGCGCCGCGCCCACCGCCCGCTTGACCTTCGGGGTGGCTGACGCAAGATCGACAAACATCTGTGATGACGTCATGTAGGGCGCGAACGCCTGGGCGCTGGCCACCGACGCCGAGCCCGGCGTGACGCCCAGGACGATGTCGCTTCTAGCCGCCAGTTCACCGGGCGACTCGACCAGGACGACACTCGCACGGGCAGCGCGGGACTGGATCAGGTCGCTGAACGGCCCGTCGAAGGCAAACTTGTCGTAAGCGGCTATCGCAGTCAGGCCTTCGTCGCGCAGGCCCTGGCCGAGCGTACTCCCGACCTCGCCGAATCCGATCAGGCCGAGCCGGACCTGCTTTCGTGTCGACATTTTCCACTCCTCCTCGTACCGGCGGTGCCGCGGAATCTAGATCACGGGCACCGATCGGCCGCTTGCGTCCTCTCGCCCCTGGGCAGGGCAATCTGTCAGGACTAGTCCGGTTAAACCTTGCGGACGATCGCGCGTGCCGGCCCCGAGGGTCATGATCAAGGCTCCGACCAAAGCCCCACAAGATCATTGCAGTGACGCACGACTCTCACCCTCAGGACAGACGTCGATCCAGCACCGCCCGACGGCAGCGGGGCCAGGCGCTGGTATTCGGCCTGTGCCTTCTCCTGCTGGTGTCGCTGCTCCTGTTCTTTCAATTTTCGTCCGGCCAGGCAACCGCGGCCAAACTGAGAATCGTCAATGCAACCGATGCCGCGGCCTATAGCGTCGGCCTCTGGCGCGCCCGCGCGATGAACTACTACGCCTACGCCAACCGGGCCATCGTCGCCAACGAGGTTGCGATCGCCCAGGCCGCCACCATGGTGTCCTACGCCAAGTTCCTGGAGCGTTTCAGCGACAACGTCAACGATGTTGCGCAGTTCGTCCCGTACGTCGGACAGGTCAGTGAAGCGGTCCGGGAGGCAGCGTCCTGGATCAGCACGGTCACCCAGTACACGGCACAGGCAGAGACTGCGGCACGCAGCACCTATATCCAGGCGTTGGCGGCCAGCCAGGAACTCATGTTTGCGGCCACCCACCCGGTCGTCCTGTCCCGGATCGCGGCGGAAGTGGCACGTGAGAACGATCGCCGGTTCTTCGCCTTTACGCTTCCGGGCCAACTCGACACCGCACTGGAGAACATCACCGCACGCTACCAGGGTGAGGACAGGCAACGGCTCAAGGGCGTCGTCCTGGAGTCTCTGGACGGAT
>JBBRJB010000410.1:0-3584 GCA_038220085.1 Burkholderiales bacterium | reverse complement strand
ATCGTCCCCGGCAGGCGGAGCATGGCGACATCGCCAGCAGCCTCGCCCTCCAACTGGCGCGGCCGCTCAAGTCGCCGCCGCGCTCAGTGGCACAGTCGCTGCTTGAGGCCTTGCTTCGTATCGACGCCGGTGAGATGGTCGAACGCGCCGAGGTCGCCGGCCCCGGCTTCCTCAACCTGTGGCTGACGGCCCGTACCAAGCAGGAGGTGATTCACGCGATCCTGCGGGAGGGCGGGCAGTTCGGCAATCTGCCACAGCGCGACGGTCACGCGGTCATGCTGGAATTCGTTTCGGCCAACCCGACCGGTCCGTTGCATGTCGGGCACGGCCGGCAAGCCGCGCTGGGGGACGTGCTGGGCAATGTGCTCGCCACCCAAGGCTGGCAAGTGTCCCGGGAGTTCTACTACAACGACGCCGGGGCGCAGATCAACAACCTCGCCCGCTCGGTGCAGGCCCGCTGCCGGGGCCTTCTTCCGGACCATCCCGGCTTCCCCGCCGACGGCTACAGGGGCGAGTACATCAACGACATCGCCCGGGATTATCTCGCCCCGCCCTCTTCGGGCGACCCGGAGGATCTGGATTCGATTCGCCGCTTCGCTGTCGCGAGCCTTCGGCGCGAGCAGGATCTCGACCTTCAGGCTTTCGGTGTCCGGTTCGACCGCTATTACCTGGAATCTTCCCTTTACGGTGACGGTCTGGTGGCAAAGACCGTCGAAAGACTGGTGGCGGCCGGTAAGACCTTCGAGCAGGAGGGCGCCCTCTGGCTGCGGACCACCGGCTACGGCGACGACAAAGATCGGGTAATGCGCAAGTCCGATGGCACGTACACCTACTTCGTCCCGGATGTGGCGTACCACACGACAAAGTGGGAGCGGCGCTTCGAGAAAGCCATCAATATTCAGGGTTCGGATCACCATGGCACGATGGCCAGGGTTCGGGCAGGACTGCAGGCATTGGACTGCGGTATCCCGGCCGGATACCCGGACTACATCCTGCACAAGATGGTTCGCGTCATGCGCGATGGCGCCGAAGTCAAGATCTCCAAGCGGGCCGGCAGCTATGTGACCCTGCGGGATCTGATCGACTGGTCCGGCGCCGGTGACCTTGACCGAGGTCGCGATGCCGTCCGGTTCTTCCTGGCATCGCGTAAGGGCGACACAGAATTCACCTTCGACGTCGACCTCGCTCTTTCCCGCTCGGACGAGAACCCGGTCTACTATGTCCAGTATGCGCATGCGAGGATCTGCTCGATCATTGCTGCGGTTGCGGGCCAGGGTCTGTCCGGTGAGACTGCCTCGCTCGATGCAGCGCAGTTGGACCTGTTGAGGACACCCCATGAGTTCGCCCTGATGGCGCGCCTGGCGTCCTTTCCCGGCATGCTGGCGCAGGCGGTGGAGGAACTCTCGCCGCATTACCTTACCTATTACCTGAAGGATCTCGCCGCGGATTTCCATGCTTACTATAATTCCGACAGGGTTCTGGTCGATGACGCTGCCCTGCGGCAGGCTCGTTTAGATCTGCTCGTTGCAGTTCGGTTAATCCTGCGCCGTGGCTTGGCGCTGATCGGTGTTTCGGCACCGGAGAAAATGTAATGGCATCACCCCTGCCTCCTGGCACTGCCGGCTGCCCCGATGACACGGCGGGCGCGGTTTCACGATCCCCGTTGCAGACTCGTGGCAGGCGTGAACAGGGCGGAACGTTCGTCGGGATCCTCTTTGGAATCGTCATCGGCCTGGCGATCGCAGTCGCGACGGCGCTGCTCGTGACCCGGACTACGCTGCCGTTCGTGGGGTCTGCCGCTAAAGCGGACAAGTCGGGTGCCGCCGCACCCGCGCCCGCCACCGCGGCAGTTCCGGATGCGCCCAAACCGCAAATCGCGGTGGCCCCAGGGGATGTTCCAGATCCGAACCGAAGCGCTGCTTCCCGGCAGCGGCCGGCGCCCGGTCAGCCTCCGGTCGAGCGAAGGGAGGTGGCGACCGTCACTGCCACCCCGGCGACCCCGCCCCAACAGGTGCTGCCCCAGGCAGGCGTCGCCCCAGCCATCGTAGCGGGGGCGACGGCCTCGGCGCCGATTCGGATGGCGACGCCCACCGCGCCCCCGTCGGCACCGGCGCCGCAGGCGGCGGTCGCCTCCACGGAGCGGGGCGCCACCTATCTCCTGCAGGCGGGCGCATTTCGCGGCCCGGATGATGCAGACGCAATGAAGTTGCGGCTGGCCCTGATGGGGCTCGAGGCGCAAATCGTCACCGCCGACGTCAATGGCACTACCCTGCATCGGGTCCGCGTCGGTCCCTATGACGGCCTCGACGCGATGAATCGCGCTCGCGCCCGTCTCGCTGAGAATGGCGTGGAGGCGACCGTCCTGCGCCAGCGCTAGGAGCCTGTCGGTCAGCCCGCCCCGGTCCAAGGGCGTTGTTTTCTCTGACCCGGTCCCTTGCGCCGGGCGGATACAAGGAAGAACAGATGAATCGAAGACACTATCTCTGCCTGGCCGCCATCGGGGCTCTCGGAACTGCGCTGCCGGGGCTGCCCGTCTGGGCCCAATCCGCCGACAGCGCCCGCTTTCGCACCTTGAAGACCCCGGCACCCACCGACGCCGAAACCGGCAAGATCGAAGTGGTCGAGTTTTTCTGGTTCGGCTGCCCCCACTGCTATTCGCTCGAGCCGTTGATCAATGCGTGGGCCAAAAAGCTGCCGGTGGACGTGGTCTTCCGGCGCCAGCACGTGCCGTTTCGCGAGCCCAAGCATCAGCAGCTCTTCTTCACCCTTCAGGCGATCGGTCAGGACAGCGAGAAAGTGCTGACCGCCGTATTCAGGGCCATTCATGAGCAGAAAAAGCGGATGCTCGACCCGAAGGAAATGACCGAGGTCCTGGCGGAGGTCGGCGTTGATCCGAAGGCGTTCAATGATGCCTTCAACTCGTTCGGCGTGCGCACCCGTCAGCAACGGGCCAACAAGCTGGCTGATGCCTACGATCTCGACGGAGTGCCGGCGCTCGGGGTGAACGGCAGGTACCTGACCGCGCCGTCCATGGCGGGATCCAACGAGGCCGCACTGCGCGTGGTCGACGAGCTGGTTGCCCGGGAGCGCAAGGGGGCCTGACGCCTTCCGGACGTTCCTTGCCGCGCGCGATGCCCCCAGCAGATGCCCGTGCGATCCGGGTCGTGATCACCGGCGCCTCGAGTGGCCTGGGCAGTGCACTGGCGAAGGAACTTGACCGGCGATTTCCCGGATCGACCTTCATGCTGATCGCCCGGCGGGAGGATCGGCTCCGCAAGCTGGCCGACGACCTGTCCGGCGCTCAGTGCGAATGCACAGCCCTGGACGTGACCGATGCCACGGCGCTCTCGGCCGCCTGCCGAGGTTTTGTCGACCGGCATGGACCGCCCGACATGGTGATCGCAAGCGCCGGAGTGAGTGCCGGCACTCTCACTGGAATCGCCGAAGACCGCGCCGTCTTCCGGCGGATCCTGGCCGTGAATCTGCTGGCGGTGTTCGACACCTTTGCGCCGTTCATCCCCTCGATGCGGGCGGCTCGCCGGGGAACGCTGGTGGGCATCGGCAGCGTGGCGGGAATCCGGGGC
>JBBRJB010000409.1:0-3595 GCA_038220085.1 Burkholderiales bacterium | reverse complement strand
CAGCGGGAACGTCAGGCCGCAGCCAGGCAGTTTGACGTTCAGTACCGGTAGCGAAGTCCTACCGAAGTCAGCCCGAGGGTCTGCTCCCCGGGGGCAAAGTCGAAGCGATGCCGTTCGTATTCCGCCGTGACCTCCCACTGGGTCGTCAGGCGGTAGCCCAGGCCCAGGCCATAGCTCAAGCCGAATCCCCTCTCGGTGCCGGTGCGGATGCCGGGACGGCTGGTGGAAGTATCGGTCCAGCCGTAGGTTGCGCCGATCTTGCCGAATGCGGTGAAGGCGGCCGAGATCGGCAGGTTCCCGACCAGACTGAAATTGAGTCCCGATGCCTTCTGCGAGCCGCCGGCATAACCGATCTTGCCCATATTGAGGTAGCTGACCTCTGCGCCGAGGACGTCAGTGGTGATGCTGCCGGCCGTCAGCTTGAATGCGGTCTTGCCGTTGTCGCAGGTGAAGTTCGCGACGCAGTCGGGATCGAACTGCGACTTTCCGATATTCAGGCCCAGATAGCTTCTTGTCGGTGACAGACCACCGTCTCCCCAGGTCGTGCCAGGGGTCGACTGGGCATGAGAGGCCGACGCCCACAGCCCCACCAGACCCGCCATCAAGCCGATCAGCATTCTCGCGCGCATCTGAATCTCCACCTAGAAAGACGCTCACGGCGCACGATTGCGCCACCAGCGTTCCCTGATTTTATAACGGATGCGAGCGCTCGCTCGCGCTGCAGTGGCGAGCCGGCCACCAGGCTGGTGGCAGGGCAAGGGAGGCATGGCGATTGCCGTTGCCGCATGATATGCAACTGAAAAGCGGACGGAAGACCATGCCCAATATTGCAGACTGCAGGATCCTGATAATGGCCACCCACGGCTTCGAGCAATCCGAGCTCCTGGTCCCGCTCGAGGAGCTTAAAGCTGCCAGCGCGACCGTTCACGTCGCCACGCCGGACGGCGCTCCGATTCGCGGCTGGAACGAGAAGGAGTGGGGCGAAACGGTCACCGCGGACTGCTCGATCAAGCAAGCTTCCCCGGCCCGATACGATGCGCTGGTGCTGCCGGGAGGCCAGATGAACCCCGACGTGCTCCGGCTCAACGAAGCCGCCGTGGCCATCGTGCGGGAGTTCGCGTCGTTGAACAAGATCATTGCGGCGATCTGCCATGCGCCCTGGCTTCTGGTGGAAGCCGGTCTTGCGGCTGGCCGCGAGATGACGTCTTTCCCCTCCATCAAGACCGACATGAAGAATGCCGGCGCAACCTGGCTGGATCGCGAAGTGGTGGTCGACGACGGCATCATCACCAGCCGGTCCCCCGGCGATCTGCCTGCCTTCGTCGCCAAGATCATCGAAGAGGTCAAGGAAGGACGGCATCTTCGCAAGGCCGGCTGAAGCTTACACGCTGCTCGGGTGCACGTCCGGATCACGTGCAGCCCACGCCGGGGAGCGGGCGAAGTGCAGTGTTTCGGCGGCGGGCACTCCCCGACGGCGAGCCGCCTGCGGCGACGGGGCGAAATAGCCGCGCGGGATCACGACGATGCCCGTGTCGCTCACCGGCCAGCGCTCCCGGTCGAGTTCGGAATCGAAACCTGCCTCGAGTCGCTCCGGCAAATAGTTGTCCTGATCGATGATCACGTTGCGCAGGCGGCAACGGTCACCAACCCGGACGTTCTCTCCCACGATGCATCGCGACAGGCGCGCACCTTCCCCGATATGCGCGCCCTGTCGGAGCACCGTCTGCTCGAGCTGGGAGGATCGCGAAATCGGGGTCAGGCTACGGAGGTTTGCGAGGGGCCCTCCAGCGCCGGCCGCGACCGGCGACATCAGCGCGCCGCGGATCGGCCATCGGTGATCGGTGAGCTGGAACCTTGGAGAATTCCCAAGAGTGTCCATGTTCGCGGCGAAGTAGGCATCCACCGTACCGACATCGCGCCAGTAGTGGGGATCGCCATCGCAAGTCGCCCCTTTCGGCTTCGCGGCGGTGAAGTCGTACGCCAGCAGGCGACGCGACCCCACCAGCGACGGCAGGAGGTGTCCACCGAAATCCGTTTCCCCGCGAGCATGCGTGGCGTCAAGGGCCTCCAGCAGGACAGTCGGCGAAAACAGGTAGTTGCCCATGGACGCGAGGGCGTGGGAGGGGCGCCCCGGCATCCCGGCCGGCTTGGCTGGTTTTTCCGCGAAGCGACGAATCCGACCATTTTCATCCGTTTCAATCACCCCGAATCCGCGCGCATCCGCGAGCGGCACGGGCAGCGTCGCCACCGAGACATCCGCTTTCCGGGAAACGTGGAACTCGATCATCTGACGCACATCCATCCGGTAGACATGATCGGCGCTGAACACCGCGACGACATCCGGCATGAAATCCATGATCAGTTCGCGATTGCGAAACACGGCATCGGCCGTACCGGCGTAGCGCGCCAGGCCACCGATCCCACCGATGATCGGGTTGATGTACGACCCTGATGCCAGTTGATCGGTCCGCCAGCACGCCATCAGATGCTGCAGCACCGAGTGGGGTTGATACTGCATCAGCACGTGTATCGCCCGGACATCCGAATTGCACAGGTTGCTCAGCGCGAAGTCGATCAACCGGTAATGTGTGTTGAACGGCACGGCCGGTTTTGCCACATGGCGGGTGAGCGGGGCGAGGCGCTTACCCTCTCCGCCGGCAAGGACAAAGGCAAGTACCCTGGTAGCTTTTTCCATCGAAACGTCCCCCGGCGCGATTCTGATTGTTCGTTCTTACGCCCGCCTGGTCGATGCCGGCGGAACTCGCGCGAGGTGCAATTGACGTGCCCAACTAACGTTAACTACTGTCAAAGGGAGTGTCGGAAGGGGGTCGGAAGGGGCTCGCCAGGCATGAGCAGGTGCCAGGTTTGCTCGCTGAAGCCGGGGCAAGCGTCCATGAGCCTGCGCGGCAGAAGGAGGGGGGCGCGTTGGGCTTGCAAGGGGGTGCAGGCAAGGCGCCGGTTCCGGTCGATAGCAGAGCTATCGATCGGGTTCGGCAACGCCGCATGCGCCCCCTTGCGGGCCCAACCCGCAGGGCCGGGCCGATACGAGGGGCCATCCGTCGTTGCCGACTCGTTGTGTGGGTCAACCACACCGCCTCATCGGCGCCTTGTCTGGCCACTCGTCTCGACCCGGCGCGCCCTCCTCCTTCTGCCGCGCAGGCTCCTAGCCGCGTTCGATGAAGGCAGCGAACCCCGCGATGAAGGCGACGATCTGCTCGCGCGCCTGTTCATCCACCAGGTTGCCCTGGCTGTCGAAAACCGACTGCGCGCGCGACACCGTGAGTTTCGGTCCGAACCAGGGGCGGGTGCCGAGCGTGCGCAGAACCGGCAGCCACGCTGTCTGCGCCAGCAGGGTTCCGAAGCCGCCCGGCGACGCCCCCACGACCGCTACCGGCCGGTTGCGAAAAATCCTCGGGATGTCCTTGGGCGGTCGCGACAACCAGTCGACCGCATTCTTGAACACGCCCGGCATCGAGTTGTTGTATTCGGGCGTGACCAGGAGCAGGCCATCGGCGGCCACGATCTGTTCCTTCAACTCAGCCACCGAAGGCGGAATGCCCTCGGCCGTCTCCAGGTCGGCGTCGTAAAGCGGAAT
>JBBRJB010000408.1:0-3597 GCA_038220085.1 Burkholderiales bacterium | reverse complement strand
GACGCCGGCGGGCAGGCTGCCGGGATGCGACAGCCCGGGCGCCGCCTTGCCGTCGACGAAGGCGAACCAGTGGCCGGCCCGGTCCATTTCGTCGCGCAAGCGCTCGACGGCTGCCTCCGAGCGGGAGAGATCGACGGATTCCCGGAGGGCCGGGGGCGTGAACTCGGACTTGTCGAGAAAGGCGAGTGAGGTGTGCCGCCAGTTCTCCAGCCGGTTGGTCGGCCAACCGGTGCGGGCAAACCGCTCCATCGACCGCTGGCGCAGCGCTGCCAGCCAGGGCGAGTCCGCACCCGGCAGCGCCGGCGCGGCCTCCTGGAAGGCGTCGAGCCAGCGCTCGATTCCGCTACTGGTGGTCGTCGCTACCGCTGCGGTCATCGCGCGACCTCGCTGACCGCAGCCGCGGACGACGCTTGTTGCGGATCGACGATCCATTCATAGCCGCGCGCTTCCAGTTCCTTTGCCAGTTCTGCCCCGCCCGAATGCACGATCCGGCCGCCCGACAGTACGTGCACCCGATCAGGCACGATGTAGTCGAGCAGGCGCTGGTAGTGGGTGATGACGATCAGGGACCGATCGGGGCTGCGCAGGCGATTAACGCCGTCGGCGACGATGCGCATCGCATCGATGTCGAGTCCCGAGTCGGTCTCATCGAGAATCGCGAGCCTGGGTTCCAGCAGGGCCATCTGCAGGACCTCGTTGCGCTTCTTCTCGCCGCCGGAGAAACCTTCGTTGACCGCCCGATAGAGGAACTCCTCCTTCATGCCGACGGCCTTCATCTCGGCCTTGACGCGTGCCAGGAAGTCCATGGCATCGAACTCCGGCAGGCCGCGATGGCGGCGGACCGCGTTCACCGCCGCCTTCAGGAAGTACGCGTTGGACACCCCGGGGATCTCGACCGGATACTGGAACGCGAGGAACAGGCCTTCGCGCGCCCGCTCCTCCGCGCTCAGGTCGAGCAGGTCGCGTCCATCCCAGGAAACGCTGCCCCCGTCGACCTGGAAGCTGTCGCGGCCGGCCAGCACCTGTGCGAGGGTGCTCTTGCCGGAGCCGTTCGGACCCATGATGGCGTGTACTTCTCCCGACTTGACGTCGAGATCGAGGCCGCGCAGGATCTGCTTGCCGTCTATCGACGCATGCAGGTCACGGATCGTGAGCATGTCGCATCTCTCCTTGTTCAACCGACGCTGCCTTCGAGGCTGACGCCGAGCAGGTTCTGGGCTTCGACCGCGAATTCCATCGGCAGCTCCTTGAATACCTGCTTGCAGAAACCGTTCACGATCATCGAAACCGCGTCTTCGGCGGACAGTCCCCGCTGCATCGCGTAGAACAGCTGGTCCTCGCCGATCCTGGACGTGGTCGCCTCGTGCTCGACCCGCGCGGACGGATGACGGACCTCGATGGTCGGAAAAGTGTGGGCGGCGCACTCGTTGCCGATCAGCAGCGAGTCGCACTGGGTGTGGTTGCGCGCTCCGATCGCCTTGGGCGTCATGCGCACCAGGCCGCGAAAGGTGTTGCTGCCGTGGCCGGCGGAAATTCCTTTCGAGACGATCGTGCTGCGGGTGTTGCGGCCCATGTGGATCATTTTGGTGCCGGTGTCAGCCTGCTGCCGATGATTGGACAAGGCGACCGAATAGAACTCGCCCACGGAGTCGTCGCCGCGCAGGATCACGCTAGGGTACTTCCAGGTGATGGCGGAACCAGTCTCCACTTGAGTCCACGAGATATGCGAACGCGGGCCGCGGCAATCGCCACGCTTGGTGACGAAGTTGTAGATGCCACCGACGCCGTCCTTGTCGCCGGGGTACCAGTTCTGCACCGTCGAGTACTTGATGCGCGCATCGTCGAGCGCCACGAGTTCCACCACCGCGGCGTGCAGCTGGTTCTCGTCGCGCATCGGCGCCGTGCAGCCTTCCAGGTAGCTGACCGAGGCACCTTCCTCGGCGATGATCAGGGTTCGCTCGAACTGGCCGGTGTCCCGGGCGTTGATTCGGAAATAAGTCGATAGTTCCATCGGGCACTTGACACCCTTCGGGATGAAGACGAAAGACCCGTCCGAGAACACCGCGGAGTTCAGGGCGGCATAGAAGTTGTCGCCTTGCGGCACGACCGTCCCCAGGTACTTCCGGACCAGCTCGGGGTGATTCTTCACCGCCTCCGAGAAGGAGCAGAAGATCACGCCGTGCTCCGCCAGGTGCTTCTGGAAAGTGGTTGCCACCGACACCGAATCGAAGACCGCATCGACCGCCACCCCGGCGAGGCGCGCGCGCTCATGAAGCGGCACGCCCAGTTTCTCGTAGGTCCGGAGCAACTCGGGGTCAACGTCCTCCAGACTCTTGGGGCCGTCCTTGATCCGCGTAGGCGAGGAGTAGTAGACGATGTCCTGGAAGTCGATCGGGGGGAAACGGACGGCCGCCCAGTGCGGCGGCGTCATCGTGAGCCAGTGGCGATAGGCTTTCAGCCGCCAGTCGAGCATGAATTCCGGTTCGCCCTTGCGCGCCGAAATCAGGCGAACCGTCTCTTCCGACAGGCCGCGGGGGATGGTGTCGGCGTCGAGTTCCGTCACGAAACCGGCTGAATATTCCCGGTCGAGGAAGCTGCCCAGCTTGCGGGCGGTCTCAGCCGCCTTGCCACCAGGCGAGTCGACGACGCCACCCGCGGGGGCGACTGCCTGTTGGCGCCCGATTTTCTCAGCGGCTTGGGGTTCTGTCATGTTCTGTTCGGTCATGTCTTCCTCGTTCTGAATTCGGCAGCAATCCCCGGGAGTCCCCGGACGTCGCCGGGGACTCCCGGGGCCGAGCGGTGCGGCTCCGACCGGCGCGGTCCTGCCGGCCCCGGGGCACCGAAGCGTGCGAGACCGCACAGGCCGTCTCCGGCGCTGCATTCGGTCAGGCCGAAGGGCTGCTCCTCAAGCGCGTCGACAATATCCGCGACACTGATCTGTGTCGGTGCGCGCGCCAGCGTATAGCCACCGTGCAGTCCGCGGATGCCGATCACCAGGCCCGGAGTATTTCTTTATCGCAATCCTGTCTATACCGTACCATTTTCGTAGGAATTATGCGCCCAACCCCGTATAGGGATCGTGGGGTTCCTCCCGGGTCAGGAACCCGCGCCGCTCACCAGCACGTGAGTGCCGGATGCCGAGGTCTCGTTCATGGCAACAGCAGGCGGCCCAGGACCTCGATGCCGTCGTCACCGGCACGCCCGGACGGGCGGACCACCACCATTTCCCCCTGGGCGGGGTAGACGTCGACAAAAGCCCGGATGGAGACGCCATGGGAGACCAGGACGTCGACCTCGCCCTTGCCAACCGCCGCGATCGCCGTGCGTACCTGCCGGGTCTGTTCCTGCCGGCCGCCCGGTTCCGTGTAGAGATTCGACAAGGCAGTCCAGTCGGCCGACCGGCCGAAGGCGAGCCGGGCGGTCTCCCTGGTCCGGCACCACGGCGATGCCCTCACCGACGAAGGCACGATTCCTCTGGTGCGAAACCAGTCGCCCAGCCTGCGCGCCTGCTCACGACCGGGATCGCTGAGGTTTCGTTGGGTGGCGCAGTCGTCGTGCTTGAACCCGGGTGGGTCACCGACCCCGGGATCGGTGACG
>JBBRJB010000407.1:0-3604 GCA_038220085.1 Burkholderiales bacterium | reverse complement strand
GACGTTGACCAGGGTGAAATCGTTGTCGATGAAGGACGCGGCCAGGCCGCTGAAGGCCAGTACGATCAGCAGCATCTGCGCATTGGCTGCATTGCATGCGGCCTTCATGAGGCGCGCGTCGTTGCGCCGGGCGCCGGTCAGCGCCAGGGAAGTCTGGGCGAGCGCGACCGCCAGCGCAACCCAGACCGCGAAATGTCCGATCTCACCGATCATCATCTGCTGCTCACTTCTGGAGAGTACCGCTTGCGGTGCCGGCAGTGCCGCCGGCCGGATGGCCTGCCCGCCTCAGCGCTTCGGCCGCCTCGGGCGGCATGTAGTTTTCGTCGTGCTTGGCCAGGACTTCGGTCGCCTTGAAGACGCCGTCCGGGCCCAGGCTGCCCTGCGCCACCACGCCCTTGCCCTCCTTGAAGAGGTCCGGCAGGCTGCCGGTGTAGGCGACCGGGATCCGCTTCACGTTGTCGGTGACCAGGAACGACACCTGCGTGCCGTCGCGAACGACGCTGCCGAGTTCGACCAGCCCGCCGATGCGGAAGTTCCGCCCGGAGGGCGCCTCGTTCTGCGCGACCTGGGTCGGGGTGAAGAAAAAGACGATGTTGCTGTTGAGCGCATAGAGCACCAGCCCGATCGCCAAGCCCAGTCCGGCGACTCCGCCAAGGATGAGAGCAAGCCGCTTCTGTCGTCGTGTCATGATCGGGGGCTCAAATGACTTGGCCAGCCTCGTTCGGTGCGGCCGGGTCGCCGTCGGCCAGCGCCTCGCGCAAGGCGGCGCGGCGCCGGCGAACGAGCAGGGCGATCTCGAGCGCGAGCGCGCCGAAACTGAGCCCATAGGCGATGGCGATCATCTGCCAGTGATTCATGCCGGCCTGCCCGCCCGCTGCAAGGTGGGATCCCTGCTTACCAGCCGACGCACCCACATGCTGTGCCCTTCGCGTTCGAGAATGATCGAGCGTACCCGGTGCAGGCTGGCGGCAATGCAATAGCACCAGACTGCAAAGGTCATGAGCAGCATGCCCTGAAGCATGGTGGTCGCCATCCGGGACCCGCCGGTCACGCTGACGCTTGCACCCTGATGCAGGGTGTTCCACCAGTTCACGGAGAAATAGATGATCGGCACATTGACGACGCCGACCAGGACCAGCACCGCACCGGCGCGATCGGCCCGCTGCGGATCCTCGATCGCGCTGACCAGCGCGAGATAGCCCAGGTAGAGGAACAGGAGGACCAGGGTCGAGGTCATGCGGGCATCCCATGCCCAGTAGGTTCCCCAGGTCGGCTTGCCCCACAGTGCGCCGGTCCACAGCGCGATGGCCGCCATCAGCGCGCCGGTAGGCGCCAGCGCCAGCGTCATCATGGCCGACAGGCGCGCCCGCAGCACCAGCGTCAACACGGCATAGCCTGCCATGACCAGATAGATGAACATGGCCATCCAGGCCGAGGGCACATGGATGAAGATGATGCGGTAGACCTCGCCCTGCTGGAAATCCGTCGGCGCCACCAGAAAGCCGACCGCCAGTCCCGCCAGCGCCAGCAGCACGGCGGCGGCGGCAAACCACGGCATCATCTTTCCGGCCAACGGAAAGAAGGTCTGGGCAGAGGCATAGCGGTACAGGTTCATTGGGTGCTCATGGCGCCGGGCGTCGCTCCCGGTGGAACGAGACGGCGGCCCGGTGGCACGCTCATTCCAGGGAAGTCCGCAGGCTGAGCGCAGCGATGAACGGCGCGCTCGCGACGGCCAATAGCATAACAGCGCCGAGCAAGGCGAGATGGGGGAGGGGCGATAGCCCGGCCGCCGCCATTTCCACCGCACCGGCGCCGAAAATCAGTACCGGCACGAACAGCGGCAGGCAGAGCAGTGTGATCAGCGTCGCGGCGCCCCGCACGCCGAGCGTCAGGGCAGCACCGATGGACCCGATCGCCAGCAGGCTGGGGGTGCCGATCAGCAGCGACAGCATCAGCAGCAGCATGGCGCCGGGGTCCTGGTAGAGCGACAGGGCGAGCAGCGGCGTCATGGCGATCAGCGGCAGCGCGCTGACCAGCCAGGCGGCGAGCAGCTTGCCGGCGACCAAGGCCGGCAGCGAGCATCCGCTTGCCAGCATCTGTTCCAGGCTGCCGTCCTGGTGATCATGCTCGAACAGGCGCGGCAGGGCCAGCAGCAGCGCCAGCAGGGCTGCGACCCAGATGACGCCCGGTCCGATGCGGTTGAGCCAGGCCGCCTGCGGCCCGATCGCCAGCGGAAACATCAGGCAGGACAGCAGGAAGAAGCCGATCAGGTTGAGCGAGTCGGCCTTGCGCCGCAGTGCCAGGTTCAGGTCGCGGCGCAGCGCCCAGGCGAACGGCGAAAAGTCGCCCGCGCGGTCGCTGCCGGCTGCCTCCGGGCGGCCGCCGGAAGCCCATACCTGCGGTGTCCGGGGTGCGCTCATCCCAGGTCGATCGACCTCGGCCGCAGCGAGGAACCGGCGTTGTCCAGCAGCGGCAGATGGGTGGCGATGATGGCGGCGCCGCCGCGTTGCAGATGGGCGGCGAGGAGGTCGTCCAGCATGGCCGCGCCGGCCCGGTCGAGCGCGGCCGTCGGCTCGTCGAGCAGCCAGAGCGGGCGCCGGATCGACGGCAGCAGGTTGGCGAGCGCGAACCGCGCCAGCACCAGGCGCTGCTTCTGGCCCTGGGAAAGGCGCCGAACGGTGATGCCGGCCTCGCGCGCAATCCCGGTGGCCGCCAGGGCCGCGCGAAGATCGGCGGCAGACGCCAGCGAACCGTCCAATGCGGCGGCGAGGGCGAGGTTCTCGAGGGCATCGAGTTCACCCTTGAGGCCGCCGGCATGCCCCTGGTACAGCGCGGCATGACATAGCCGCCGGCTGCCGGGGGCAAACCGTTCCCCGTCCAGGCAGAGTTCGCCACTGCTGGCGATCGCCAGCCCTAGCAGGGCGCGCAACAGGCTGGACTTGCCGCTGCCGTTGGGCCCCCGGAGCAGCAGCGCGGATCCCCGGTCGAGGTCGAAGGCGATCCGGTCCAGCAGCTGCCGATGGCCCCGCGAAAGGCTCAGGTCCGTGACCTGGAGCCAGTGTCCGTCGGGCGGGGTCATGGCACGACGCGGTCGATCCGGACCTTCACGTCCTGGGCATCCGGGGCCACGATCGGGCTGCGGCCCTCGAGGTCGCCGGCGGCGCTCGCTGCGGTGCCTGCGCGCGAAATACGGGCCACGACGACCACCCGCTGCTGGCCGGAGAGTTTTGACGCCGGGCTCATTGCCTGCCGATCGGATAACTCGAAATCCATCGGCAGGTCCGCCACCGTCAGGCGCACGGCGGCGGCCGGCGGTCCGACCGGCTGGCCGTCCTGGCCGACGCCGCGCACCGCGATGAAGACGGTGTCGTCCGGCTTCGCCTTGACGGCGAGCGCGTCGGACAGTTCGATACGGCCGCGCAGAATCGGGCCCGCCGCCGGGTCGCCGGCCGGGGCCGCGCCCGGCATGCGCCCGCTCCTGACGTCCGCGACGAAGGCGGCAATCTGGTGGTGCTGTTCGGAGTCTGGGGGCAACAGCGCTTGCAGGGTTTCCCAGTAGGACACCGCATCGGCGGGATTGCCCTGGGTCACCTGGTAAGCGCCG
>JBBRJB010000406.1:0-3609 GCA_038220085.1 Burkholderiales bacterium | reverse complement strand
ATGAAGAAGAAGGGCGGCTCGCGGCCGGTGAACCCCATTTCCTTGGCATGCTCGACGTAGTTGCGGCCGACGCAGTAGATGCGGCGCACCGGGAAGCGCTGGTCGGTCCCGTGAACGGGAATCGACACGGTTTCGGGCGGGGTGACAACGTAGTTCATTCGTGCTCCAGATTGAGCGCAAGGCGGCGATGCCGATCGCCTGGCGCCGCCGGGGGGCGGGGCGGGAATCCTCAATCATACAAGCGCGCGGCAGGCCTGACTGCTTCTGTCTCGGCCTCCAGACCTTCGCGAATCCGTTCGGCACCAGCCAGCCCCTGGAACTGCGGACGAGCACCGCAATTGTTGGACGGAGCGGTTCTCGGCGGTCAATCGCTATCAGGCGACTACTATCAGGCAATTTCTATCAGTCAATTGCCATCAGTCAATTGCCATCAGTCAATTGCCATCGGCCGACTTCGATCAGTCGATTGCCTTGATCACAGGATTCTCAATGCCGGCTATCGCCAGAAGTATCGATCTCCAGTCCGTCGAGTGGCGACGGGTAATAGACCCGGAGTGCAAGGCATTTCGCGTCGACTTCGAGTACAGCCTGCTCGGTTATGACCTGCCCAGCGGCCGGCTGGACATGTTGCTGAGGTACGGTAAGGGTGGCCACTGCCGGCGCCATCGTCACGTCGCCTCCACGGTCACCATGGTCCTGGAGGGCGAACAGTTCCTCAAGGAACTGCTGCCGGACGGGACCACCAGGTCCGTGCATCGCAGCAAGGGTGCCTATGCGCTCGCCGCCGCCGACGCCCACCCCCATGACGAGTGGGGAGGCGACGAGGGGGCAACCGTGCTGCTGTCGATGATTGCCCGGGACGGGATTCTCTTCGAGTACTTCGACGAGAACATGGAGAACGGCTGGACCCTCTCCATCGAGGAGTATGTGCAGAGCTGGACCGAGGGGACGGTATACGGGGCGTCAGCCAGTGCCGGCAAGCCAGCCACCGCCTGAGTCAGGCCGCCCCCGTCATTTCGCGGCCGCTGCAGGCCCGGGGGCAGGTGCGCCGGGCGCCCACGGTTCCGGCACGCGGTTCCTGATCGGAGGGATCGTGCGCAAGTAGGTGAATATCGCCGACAAATCGCGGTCGCTGAAGTTGTTATAGACGGCGATGGGCATCGGTGGCAGCACCTCCCGGCCCTTGCCCTGAAGACGGCCGGTCCGGATGGTTTGCATGAAATCGCGCTCGGTCCAGAGGCCGAGGCCCGTATCGTCATCGGGTGTCAGGTTGGCGCCAAAGCTCACCCCCCAGGGACCCGCAATCGCGGTGTTGGTGGCCGACGAGACCACCAGCCAGGGGCCCGGCGGCAGGGTCGGCACCGGCGGCATGTTCAAGTTCTCGGGGTGGCCGGAGAGCATGTGGCTCATGTCGGGCTCGGGGCCCTTGGGGCCCATCTTGAACGGCGTGTGGCAGTCCATGCAGCCGGCAGTGGCGACGAGATACTTGCCGCGCTCGGCTTTGGCGCGGCTTTCCTTGTCGGCCGCATCGGCGGGCGTCAGCCCGGCGAGGCCGAGGGCGGCGATGCCGGCCACGAACGCGATCGAGGCGGCAGAGCGAACGGGGCGATGGTTGCTTCTCATGGCGTGCTTTCCTTTCGTGAATGAACGTCGTGCTGGATCCAGCGCTGGATGAGGGCGACGCCCTCGGTATCGGGAGATCGGGTGCCCAGTGGCGGCATCTGCATCAAGGGCTGGCGTGATTGCATGCGAACCGCCAGCACGCTGGCATTGGCATCGCCGGGAACGACGATGCCGACGTTGGCGCCGCTTCCTGGCGGCCGGTAGCGACTCGGCGCATCGACCGTCGACGCCAGCACCGCTTTTGCGGAGCCGTCGGGATCGGCGACGGATTGCGCCAGAGTCAGCTTGAGCGGCACCTGCGTGCCGGCGCGATGGTGGCACTGGCCGCAATTGCCATGGAGGTAACCGAGGGCGGCGCGTTCGTCCGGCGTGGCCGCCGCGATTCGAGGCGCCTGGACGAGCAATCGGGCGGGCAGGCCTCGAAGCCAGCCGCGCGCGACCAGGCCGCGCAGGTCCAGGTCGCCGGGCTGCAGCGGCACGCCGTGGGCCGCCTGCGGGGCGCGGTCGGGCGAAAGCTGCAGGGCGCCGACCCCCAGCACCGGGACGGTCGCGTCGCCGTGGCAGGCCAGGCAATCGCCTCGGCACGGGACGTCATAGCGCCCGCCGGGCGCCTGCACTACCGCGAGCGCGGTTATACCCCGCTCGGGTGCGAGCCGGGCATCGCTGCCATCGTCCGTCCAGACATAGGTGGCGTATTGCCAGTGGCCATCTGCGCGGCGTTCGATGTAGCGTGTTTCCACCGGACGGCCGTCGTGCGAAAACTCCTTCCACAACTACCTTGACTCCGGTGACGCAGACGGCTTGCGCCGGGTCTGGCAGCGACCCTATCGTTGCGTACTGGCCCGTACGCTGTGGATGGCACTGGACGGTGAGGCGCTTGCAGCGCAGACGTCGCTGCTGGCCGGTCCGCATCGTCCTCCGGAATGGCCCTTGACCGCAGGCGCCGTTGAGACCGTTCTCGGACAGGCCTCCCTGCTTGCCGGTGATCTCGATGCCGCCCAGGCGAGGCTCGAGTCGGCGGTGGCGCATCATGCCCGATACCCGGCGCCAGCCTTCTATGCGGATCCGAGGATAGCGCTGGCCTACCTGCACCTGCGCCGCGAGGATCGCCGCCGCGCCTGGTCGACGATCCTGCCGGTGCTGCGGGAAATCGCGTGCGACGGCACTCCCGGCAGGCTGCTGTTGGAGCCTCGACCCGTGGTGCAGGCGCTGCTCGACCTCTGTCCGGACGCAGCGCCGGAGTCCGCGCTCGTGCAGGAAGCGCGCGAAACGCTGTCACGGTGGCATGCCATCGATGCCGAAGCTTGCAAGACGCCGGCGACAGCGGCCCTGGCGGAGATCGCCCTGCGGCTTTCCGAGCGGGAGCGCGAAGTGCTGGAACTGGTGGCGCAGGGTCTGCCGAACAAGCTTCTCGCCCGACGCCTGTCACTGAGTCCGCACACCGTCAAGCGGCACCTGGCGAACATCCTCGACAAGCTCGACTGCGATACCCGTGGCCAGGCGGCCGATCTGTGGCGACGCGGCAGTGCCTGACTGATCTTCAGGTCGGCCGCCATTTCCGAATGGCTCCTTTGGGCGATGACACCCCAGCCAGGCGGCCAGACACTAGGGCCTGTCCGGCCGCCCCGCTGTCGATGAAGGAAGACGCCGCAGTTGATCCGATCTCGCGCGTGTTGAGATTGCTGGAAGACCCCGGCGATTGGCCCTGGGCCGCGGTAGCACACTATGCCGAAGCAGTCTGCTGGCGCGCCCCGGCACGCGGGTTGCTGATCGAGGGGCGCGACGCCGTACTTCGGCAACTGCGCGCCGATGCGCGCTTGATCGCGGGGGCCAAGACGGTGAACTTGGAGTGAAGCCGGTCCGCCGGTATCCTGACACTGGCCATCCGTCGGCCAATCAAGCAGGCCGGGCCTTGCTCCGCACCGACGACGTGATAATCCGTGCGTCGATTGCCGACTGACTACTGCGTCAGCTGACGATCGGACT
>JBBRJB010000405.1:0-3616 GCA_038220085.1 Burkholderiales bacterium | reverse complement strand
GCCCAGCTCGATCCGGATACCGCCATCATCGATGATCTGATCGATGAGCATCTCGAAGATCCCGAGAAGGACGGCGCTGATGCGTTCTCCGGCTGGCCCCGTGCCGGCGACGCCCTGAACGCCGGTGCCCCCGAAGGCCCCGGCACTGCCGACGCCGACATGCGGGCGGATACGGACTCCGGCTTGCAGCCGAATCCCTTCTGGGCACCGACCGAGGCGCCTTCGGCGGCACACGTGGCGGTGGAGTCGGACGAGACGGCCGAAGCGCGGGCGGCCTTGGAGGTCGAGTCTCTGTCCGAGCTGTTGTCGGACACGGAATTCGGGAAACAGCTTTCCGATAGCGTAGCACCCAGGTCGAATGAACCGTCGCGCGCTTACTCCGGCGACGACAGCCTGGACTCTTCGCTCGACGATTTCTACGACGGTGCCGCGGCCGGCAGTTTCTTCGACGGCGCCGCCGGCTCGGCTGCAACGACAGTCGCTGCTGCCGCCGCCGCTCTCGCATCGCAACGCGCCTCCAGACGGTTTCGCACGCCGCTGCTCGGCCGTCTGCCGCTGAAGCAGCAGGTCAACCTGCTGCTGGGGGTCATCGCCATCGGGCTGACCCTGGCACTCGGTTCGGCCGCCTATGACAGCCGCGCTTCAAACATGCTCGCCGTGCAGAACGAGATTGTGGGCGACTCGCTGATGCACTCGCAGCGCCTGGCCAAGGCAGCCGGCATCGCAGTCCAGGGCAGCACCCTTGCTTACGATCAGCTCCAGGACAGCGTCAACAAGCTGACGGCGGCAGCGCAACTGCTCACGAAGGGCGGCGTCCATGCCGGGCAGCGTGTCGCGCCGGTGGCGTTGGCGCTGCAGCCGGCTGCAGGGGACTTCGCGAAGGTCTGGAGCGCCATGTCAGCCAGCGTGCGCGACGTCATCGACCAGGAAAAGGTGCTGGTGCGATTCAATCAGCTGGCCTACCAGGGAAGAATTGCTGCGGCGGACCTGATCGATACTGACGCGCGTGCAATCGATGCGGTGCGGCGCGCCGGCGCCAATCCCCAGGATCTGGTGCTGCTCACGCAGATGGACCTGCACCTGCGAACCATCGTCGGCGAGATGAGTCGCCTGATGCAGACCAACGACGTGCGGGCCGAAGACGCCGCAACCCTGGCGAGGAACATCGAAGGTTATGCGCTCCTGCGCAGCGCGGCCTTTGACGGCAACGTCGCCATGGGACTGGGGCCCCTGCGCAATATGGAGGCGCGTACGATCATCCAGCAGGCGACGTCGCGCGCCGACGCATTCGTGAGGTCGGCCCTCGAGGCGCAGCGTGCGCTGCCAGCGCTCGACCAGGCACGGGTGGCCGGCCGCAAGGTGTTCTTCGGCAGCGAGAAACTGACCGATTCGATCACCACCATCCGCGCCGACATGACGCAGGCGCGCGCGCAGGGGGCTCTCAGCCAATGGCTGGTGATCGGCTTCGGCGGATTGACTCTTCTCAGCCTGATGCTGCTGGGCAAGGCGTACTACGACGATTCCTCGAGCAAGGCCCTGGAGGCGCAGGTCCGGCGCGCAGAAGCGGAGCGCCTGGAGCAGGAGGCCAAGCGCGTCAATGACCAGAACCAGGCGGCCATCCTGCGGCTGATGAACGAACTCCAGGAAGTGGCCGATGGCGACCTCACGGTCCAGGCCACGGTTTCCGAAGACATCACCGGTGCGATTGCCGACTCGGTGAACTACACGGTCGAGGAATTGCGGGACCTGGTCGGTCGGATCAACCATACGGCGGCGGCGGTGGCCGAGGCTTCCGGTCGGGCCCAGATAACGTCGTCTGGCCTGCAGGCCGCAAGCGACCAGCAATCACGCGAGATCCGTGAAACCGGGGAAGCGGTGCTGAGCATGGCCGCGCAGATCAAACAGGTGTCCGAGTCCGCCTCGGAAACCGCGGAAGTGGCGCGGGAGTCCCTGGCGGCAGCCGGCCGCGGGCGGGACGCGGTCCAGAACGCAATCTCCGGCATGAACGGGATCCGGGACCAGATCCAGGACACGGCCAAGCGGATCAAGCGCCTGGGTGAATCGAGCCAGGAGATCGGTGAGATCATCGAGTTGATCTCCGACATCACCGAGCAGACCAACGTGCTGGCGCTGAACGCGGCGATCCAGGCCGCGTCTGCCGGCGAGGCGGGACGCGGTTTCACCGTGGTCGCCGAGGAAGTTCAGCGCCTTGCGGAGAAATCCGCCGAGGCCACCCGCCAGATATCAGCGCTGGTGAAAGCGATCCAGACCGACACCCATGATGCGGTGGCGGCGATGGAGCGCAGCACGCAGGGCGTGGTGCAGGGAACCAAGCTTTCCGACGAGGCGGGCACCGCTCTTTCCGGTATCGGACAGATCTCCAAGGAGCTTGCCGACCTGATCATGCGGATTTCCCGCACGACCGAGAACCAGGCCGAATCAGCCGAACTGGTGGCTCAGAGCATCCAGCGGATCCTGCTGGTAACCGAGCAGACCAGCGAGGGAACACAGCAGACCGCAGGCTCGATCCTGCATTTGTCCGAACTTGCCCGTGAGCTCAAGAACTCGGTGTCCCGGTTCAAGGTGGAAGGATGAACGGGCTGCAGGGCATCGATGTCGTGGCATTGTCATGGTGCATCCCGGAGATCCGGGAGTCGCTGTCGCGGGCGCGGGTCGAACTGGACCGCCACCTGGACGCCGAAGCCGGCTCCACCGGCCACCTGAAGAATGCGCGGATCCACCTGCACCAGGCGCATGGCGCGCTTCAGGTGGCGGACGTGGCCGGCGTGCTGGTGCTGACGCAGGAAGCGGAAACCATCATCGAGCAGGGTGAACGCGGCGAACTGGTGGTCGACGACGCGGCTGTCGCGGCGCTCAAGCGGGCCCTGTGCGCGGTGGCCGAGTACCTGGAAGACCTGCAGGCAGGCTCCGCGCTGGGGCCGGTCGTGCTGTTCAGCTTCTATCGCCCGCTGCTGGTGCTGCGCAAGGCCGAACGGATCGACCCGGCCGACCTGTATTTCCCGGACCTGAGCATCCAGCCGCCGGCCACGATCTGCGGCCGGGGCGATGCGGCAGACGGCGAGGACATCGGCATGCTCGCCGCCGGTGCGCGGCGCGAGTTCGAGCGCGGTCTGCTCGGCTTTCTGCGCGGCGACGACAATGCCGGCGCCATCAGGATCATGCATGCGGCGATGGAGCGGATGCAGGTGGCCAACCCTGCGCGCCACGCCCGGGCTTTCTTCTGGCTTTCGCTTGCACTGGTCGATGCGTTGAAACATGCGGCGCTGCCCGTGGACATCTACTCCCGGCGTCTGATGGCGCGCATCAACATCCAGGCGCGCCGCACCCTGGAGCAACTCGACCCGGTGGCCGACCGCCTCCTCAAGGACCTGCTGTTTCACCTGGCGCGAGCGCAGGACTCTTCGCCGGTCGCGGCGGAGGTCCGTCGTCACTACCGGCTTGCCGGCACCGTGCCGTCCGACTTCGAGCGGGTCCGCTACGGTCTGACCGATCCTGCGCTGGTGCGTCGCGCCAATGAAGCGCTGGCCGTGCTCAGAAAGTCGTGGGAAAAGATCGTCCGTGGCTCGCTCAAGGAGACCGGCGTGTTCGCCGAGGC
>JBBRJB010000404.1:0-3622 GCA_038220085.1 Burkholderiales bacterium | reverse complement strand
GGCGAGATACCGGTGCGCCTTGGCGGGCGGCATGCCCGCGCGCGCGGCGAGTTCGGTGATCTTCATCGGGCCACGCTGATGAGCGAGCACGGACAGCACGGCCAGCCCGACTTCGAAGGACTGGACGCCGGGATTGCGCCGTCGGCTCAAGGAGGCTGAGGAGGCGGGTTTGCGGGAAACGGATTTGCGCGCCGATGCGGTGCTGCGCGCGGGCCGGGGGTCGTTCACCATGCGAAGAGTCGTGCCTGCCTTGGCCGTCGAGTCTTGACCGTTGAGCTTTGACAGCCGGATGCGATAGAGGTTACGCTATACGAAAGTCATTTACGCAAAACGACAAATATACACCATGCTGACCGGAGACATGCTCAGGCGCTCGGCAGAGCGTTTTCCCGCCAAGGACGCGATCGTCGCGGGCGGCTCGCGTATGAGCTACCGTGAACTGGACCAGGCTGCCGATTGCCTGGCAAAGGCCTTGCTCGCCACCGGCGCCGCCAGGGGAGACAAGGTTGCAATCCTTTCGCGCAACCTGCCGCAGTATGGTGTGGTGTTCTTCGGCGCCGCGCGCTCAGGGTTGGTGCTGGTCAATGTTTCGGTCCAGTATTCGGTGGCCGAACTGGAATATGTCCTGGGCAAGTCCGACGCCCGGATCCTCCTGGTGGACAGCCACTTCTCCGACAAAGTCGCTGCGGTGCTCCCACGCTGCCCGGCGATCACGACTGTCGTCTCTATCGGACCTGCAGCGGTGACGGGCGGCGTCGACTTCGACGCGTTCATCGCCGGCCATCCGGCTGGCGCGCCGGCGGTGGAACTTCTGGAGACCGATCCCTTCTGCATGACCTACACCGGCGGCACGACCGGCCGGCCCAAGGGTGTCCTTTGCAGCCATCGGGCGCGGACCACGACCGCGTTGACCGTGGTGGTGGAAGAGGCGCTGGATGAGCGCGACGTCGTGGCCATCGTCACGCCGCTCTTTCACGTGGCAGCCTTGAACATCATGTTCCAGCCCGCCATCCTGGTCGGGGCCACCTGCGTTTTCGTCACGCCCTGGTCCGTGGACGGCTTCATGAGCGCCTGCGAACGGGAAGGCATCACCGCCGCCTTCATGGTGCCGACCCAGGCCAACATGCTGGTCAGCCATGCCGGGTTCAATGCCGCCCGCTTGCGGACGTGGCGCAAACTGTCCTTTGCAGGGGCGCCGATGCCGGACTGGGTCCAGCGGGAGTTGAAGGCGAAGCTGCCGGATCTGGCGCTGACTCAGATCTACGGACAGTCGGAGGTGGGCGTGCTGACCTCGCTGCGGGACTGGAACCTGCCGCAGAAGCTGGGCTCGATCGGGCGCCAGGCGTTCAATGTGGATGTGGCGCTGTTCCGCACGGACGGCGTCGAGGCCGCCCCCGGGGAGCCGGGCGAGATCGCCAGTCGCGGGGACAATGTGATGATGGCCTACTACAACGAGCCGGAGCAGACCGCTGCGGTCTTCCGCCTGGGCGGGGGCTGGCTGCTCACCGGCGACGTTGGCGTGCGTGACCAGGACGGATTCATCTCCCTGATCGACCGCGCCAAGGACATGCTGATCTCGGGTGGCGAAAACGTCTATCCCAAGGAGATCGAGGACGTCATCTACGGCCTGGATGCGGTGGCCGAGTGCGCCGTGTTCGGCATTCCGGATGACAAGTGGGGAGAGGTCCCGGCCGCTTTCGTACAGTTGAAGCCCGGCGCGACGCTGCAGACCGAGGCGGTAGTCGCCCGCTGCCAGCAGCAACTGGCCGAGTTCAAGCGTCCCCGGGTGGTCCGCATCGTCCAGGAATTTCCCAAGACTCCGATCGGCAAGATCCAGAAGAATCTATTGCGCGAGCCTTTCTGGCAGGGCAAGACCCGGAAGATCTGACTAGGAGGAAGGCCATGATCGAACGATACGCCCACTACACAACCCTGACCTTTGCCGAACATCCCGGATCCGTGCTCGAAGTCGTGATGGGACAGCCGGGCAAGCTGGCAACCGCGGACCACAACGGCCACCGGGAGCTGGCCCGGGTGTGGCGCGATATCGGCGACGACCCGGACGTCCGGGCGGTTCTCCTGCGCGGTGAAGGCAAGGGATTTTCCGCTGGCGGTGACTTCGCTCTGGTCGAAGACATGGCCAACGATTTCGAGGTGCGCGCGCGCGTCTGGCGCGAAGCCCGCGACCTCGTTTACAACCTGATCAACTGCGACAAGCCGATCGTGTCGGCAATGCACGGGCCGGCGGTGGGCGCGGGGCTGGTCGCCGGGCTGCTGGCCGACATTCCGATCGCTGCGCGGGATGCGAAGATCGTCGACGGGCATACCCGGCTGGGCGTTGCAGCCGGCGACCATGCGGCGATCATCTGGCCGCTGTTGTGCGGCATGGCCAAGGCGAAGTACTACCTCCTGCTGTGCGAGCCGGTATCCGGGGAGGAGGCCGAGCGCATCGGCCTGGTCGCGCGCTGCGTCGACGCGTCGGAATTGCACGCGACCGCGCTGCAGATCGCCTCCCGGCTGGCCTCCTCGTCGCAGACCGCGGTGCGCTGGACCAAGTACGCCTTGAATAACTGGCTGCGGATGATGGGGCCGACCTTCGACGCGTCGCTGGCGGTGGAGTTCATGGGCTTCTCGGGCCCCGACGTGAAGGAAGGGGTTGCCAGCCTGCGGGAGCGCCGCGCCCCCGACTTCAGCGGCCGCTCACCGTTCTGACACGGCCGACGATGGCGGGCCGGCGGATCGAGCCCGTGGAATCAGGCGCAGAGCCAGGAACGCGCTGGCGCTGAGCAGCGCCGTCAGCCATAGCGCACCCGCGCCCCAGCGATCGATACAGACGCCGAAGACGAAGGGCGACACCGCCTGGATCATCCGTGCGGGTAGTGTCAGCAGGCCCTGGCGGCGCCCGTATCCATGGGGGCCGAAGAGCACCAGCGGCAGGGTGCCCTTGGCGATGGTCATGATGCCATTGCCCGCGCCATGCAGGATTGTGAAGACCGCGGCAGGTGCGCCCCCCAGCAGCAGTGTCAGGGCGCCCAGCGGATGGGCCAGTGCGGCTGCGCTGGCCGAAACCAGCGGATGTACCTTTCTGAGGAAGCCGTACTCCAGCAGGCGCGCGCCGACCTGGGCGGGACCGACCAGCGCGCCCGCCGCGACGGCGATCGCCACAGTGGCGCCCGCCGCCTCCAGCACGCGCGGCAGGTGTGCTGCCATGGCGGTGCTGATGAACCCGGTGGCGGCGAACACGTAGGCAAGCAGGATCGAGGTGAGCGGGCCGGCTGGTGCCGCTTCCGTCTGGCCTTTCAGGCTGGCGCGCGCGCCGACCGCCACGGCACCGGATGCGGCTTCGGCCCCGGTCCTGGTCCCTGCATCGGCCTCCGGTGTCTCGTCCGGATCGTCCCGCCCGATCTGGTTTAGTTTCGGCAGCGACCAGTTGAGCGGCAACCCCAGGACGAGATGCAGACCCGCCCAGGTGAGGCAGGCAGCGCGCCATCCGAATTGAGCCTCCAACAGGCTGGTCAGCGGCCAGCCCACCGTACTGGCGAATCCTGCCACCAGGGTGATACCCGTGATTGCCGCCCGCGAATCGGCGCCGTACAGCCTTACCAGTGCCGCAAACGCCGCC
>JBBRJB010000403.1:0-3629 GCA_038220085.1 Burkholderiales bacterium | reverse complement strand
TTTCTGGAGTTCTTGAATGCGTGTATTTCGTGTCGCCGCGCGCGATTGCCTCGCGGGCGACTTGCAAATTCCCTGCGACAGCCTCCTAGAGCGCCGCTGCGCCGCCGACGATTTCCGACAACTCCTGGGTGATCGCAGCCTGCCGTGCCTTGTTGTATGAAAGCTGGAGATCGTCGATAAGCTTCTTGGCGTTGTCCGACGCCGCCTTCATTGCGACCATCTTGGCCGACTGCTCCGACGCCATGTTCTCGGCCACAGCCTGGAAGACGATGGTTTCGACGTACCGGACCAGCAATTCGTCCAGCACGCTCTGCGCGTCCGGTTCGTAGATGTAGTCCCAGGAGAATTCCCGGGAGTCCTCTTCCAGGCGGTCGGCTGGCAGAGGCAGCAACTGCTCGATGACCGGTTCCTGCTTCATCGTATTGATGAAGGTCGTGTAGGCCAGGTAAACCGCATCGACTTCACCGGCCGCATAAGCGTCGAGCTGGGTCTTGATCGGTCCGATCAGCTTGTCCATGTGCGGACGATCGCCGAGGTGTGTGACCTGGGAGACGATATTGGCGCCCAGGCGCTGAAAGAAGACCAGCCCCTTGGTGCCGATGGCCGTCATCTGGGCCTCTACACCCACGGCCTGCAATTCACGCAGCTTGATCGTGACGGCACGCAACACGTTGGTGTTGAGGCCGCCGCACAGGCCCTTGTCGGTCGTGACGGTGATCAATCCCGCCCGTTTCATGTTGTCGCGCTGGATCAGAAAGGGGTGCCGGTATTCCGGATTGGCCCTGGCAAGATGCGCGGCGATGTTGCGGATCTTGTCGCCGTAGGGACGTGCCGTGCGCATACGCTCCTGCGCCTTGCGCATCTTCGCAGCGGCAACCATTTCCATTGCCTTGGTGATCTTGCGCGTGCCCTGCACGCTCTTGATCTTGGTTCTGATCTCTTTTGAACTAGCCATTCAAATTTCCTGGGTCAGGCGAAAGCCGGGGACTGCCGATCAGTAAGCGCCGGTCTTCTTGAAATCCTTGAGCAGTTCATGCAGCTTGGCTTCCACGTCCTTGCTGAACTTCTTGTCCCTTTCGATTTCCTCGACCAGCGCCGCGTACTTGGACTTGGCGAATTCGCGCAGCGCCTTTTCCGCGGCCAGGGCCTTGTTCACTTCGATGTCGTCGAAGTAGCCGTTGTTGGCACCGAACAGCGTCAGCGCCATTTCCCATACCTGCAGTGGCTGGTATTGCGGCTGCTTCATGAGTTCGGTCACCATGCGGCCGCGGTCGAGTTGCCGGCGTGTGGCTTCATCCAGGTCCGAGGCGAACTGCGCGAAGGCCGCGAGTTCCCGGAACTGCGCCAGCGCCAGCCGGATACCGCCGCCCAGCTTCTTGATGATGTCGGTCTGGGCTGCGCCACCGACTCGGGAGACCGAGATACCGGCATTGATGGCCGGGCGGATGCCCGCATTGAACAGGTCCGTTTCCAGAAATATCTGCCCGTCGGTAATAGAGATGACGTTGGTCGGCACGAACGCGGACACGTCGCCGGCCTGTGTCTCGATGATCGGCAAAGCCGTCAGCGAGCCTGTCTTTCCCTTGACCGCTCCCTTGGTGAAGCGCTCGACATATTCCTCGTTGACCCGAGCCGAGCGCTCGAGCAAGCGGGAGTGCAGGTAGAAAACGTCACCTGGGTATGCCTCGCGGCCCGGGGGGCGGCGCAGCAGCAGCGAGACCTGGCGGTAAGCCACTGCTTGTTTGGAGAGGTCGTCATAAATAATCAGGGCGTCTTCGCCGCGATCGCGGAAGTACTCGCCCATCGTGCAGCCGGAATAGGCCGCGATGTACTGCATCGCTGCTGATTCGGATGCCGAAGCCGCCACGATGATTGTGTATTCCAGGGCGCCGTGCTCTTCCAGCTTGCGCACGACGTTGGCGATGGTCGATGCTTTCTGGCCGATGGCGACATAGACGCAGAAGAGATTCTTACCTTTCTGGTTGATGATCGTGTCCAGGGCGACAGCCGTCTTGCCGGTCTGGCGGTCCCCGATGATCAATTCCCGCTGGCCGCGGCCGACAGGAACCATCGCGTCGATCGACTTCAGGCCGGTCTGTACCGGTTGCGAGACGGACTTCCGAGCGATCACGCCCGGTGCGACTTTCTCGATGACGTCGGTCATCTTCGCGTTGATCGGTCCCTTGCCGTCGATTGGCTGACCGAGCGAATCGACCACCCTACCCAGCAATTCTGGGCCGACCGGCACCTCCAGGATGCGACCGGTCGCCTTGACCACGTCACCTTCGGAAATGTTCTTGTACTCACCCAGCACCACCGCCCCGACGGAATCCCGCTCGAGGTTCAGCGCGAGGCCGAAGGTGTTGTTCGGGAACTCGACCATCTCGCCCTGCATCACGTCCGACAGCCCGTGAATCCGGCAGATGCCGTCCGTCACTGAGATGACGGTACCCTGGTTGCGGGTATCCGCGCCGACGTCCAGATTCTGGATCTTGCTCTTGAGCAATTCGCTGATTTCAGCGGGATTGAGCTGCATGAAAGGGGACTCCTTAGTTCTTCAGGGTGGCGGCGAGCTGGGCCAGCTTGCCGCGCACAGATGCGTCTATCACTTCATCGCCGACCCGGATGGCGACACCGCCGATCAGTTCGCTGTCGACGGCGGCCGAGGCCTTCACCTTGCGACCATAGCGGACCTGCAGGGTGCTGACGATGTCGGCGAGTTGCGGCTCGGTCAGCGGGTAGGCGGAGGTCACTTGTACATCGAGGATGCTTTCATGACGATTGCGCTTTTCCTCGAACTGGGTGGCGATTTCCGGTAGCACCGAGAGTCGATCGTTCTCTGCCAGGATCTGGACGAAGTTGCGCTGCTCCTTGCTGAGCTTGCCGGCGACCTCATGGAGAACCTTCCCGACGTTGTCAGCAGAGACACGCGGATTCGCGATCAGTGCCTTAGCCTCCCCGGCCTGCATGACCGCCGCGAGGCGCGTGAAAGCGTCGGACCAGTCCGACAGGCTGTTCATCTCCACCGCCAGCTTGAAGGCGGCGTCGGCGTAGGGGCGTGCGATGGTCAGGGATTCCGCCATATCCGCCTAGCGCAGTTCGTTTTTCAGGTTGGACAAGATCTCGGCATGCTTGCCCGCGTCGATTTCGCGGCGAAGAATGCGCTCGGCTCCGGCAACCGCCAGTTGCGCCACCTGGTCCCGCAACTGATCCTTGGCGCGCTGAGCCGCCAGCGCAGCCTCTTCTTCGGCTGCCTTCTGTGCCGCGGCAACGATGCGGGTCGCTTCGCTCCTGGCTTCTTCAAGAAATCCAGCAGCCTGCTTTTCCGCACCGGCGCGAACTTCCGTCGCGCTTGCGCGGGCGGTTTTCAGTTCGGCTTCCACACGCATTTCTGCGGCATGCAGATCGGCTTTCGCCTTATCCGCCGCGGCAAGACCGTCGGCGATTTTCTTGCTGCGTTCATCGAGTGCAGTGGTGATCGGCGGCCATACGAATCTGGCTATAAACCACCAGAGCGCGGCGAAGACCACGATCTGCACCAGCAGCGTCGCGTTGATATTCACGCTGGCTTACTCCGTGACAAGGTTGGACTCTCAGCCCTGGAACGGGTTGGCAAAGGCGAACATCAT
>JBBRJB010000402.1:0-3638 GCA_038220085.1 Burkholderiales bacterium | reverse complement strand
CGACCAGCACCACCTCGGCCCCACCTGGAAACTGCTGTACGAACACCAAGTCCGCGACGAATCCGGTCGCGTCACCGGCTACGCCGGGCTCGATCGGATCGGCGAGACGCTGGCACCGGTGATGATCCGGCGGCGCAAGTCCGAAGTGCTGCAGCAACTGCCCCAGCGGACCGACCAGAATCTGCTGGTGCCGATGACCGAGATGCAGATGCGCTACCACCGGGAGAATGGGGACGTCGTCGCGCAGATCGTCAACCGCTGGCGCAGGACCCGGTTCCTCTCGGACAAAGACCAGCGCAGGCTCACCTGTGCACTGCAGAACATGCGGATGTCCTGCAACAGCACCTATCTCCTCGACCAGGAGACCGATCACGGTGTCAAGGCGGATGAACTGGCGGCGCTGCTGGACGGGCACCTGGTGCAATCGGACGCAAAGGCGGTCGTGTTCAGCCAGTGGACTCGCACGCACGATATCGTGATCCGCAGACTGCAGGAACGCGGCATCGGTTACGTCAGCTTCCATGGCGGCGTGCCCTCCGAGAAGCGCCCGGCGCTGGTCGAGCGCTTCCGTGATGACCCCGGCTGCCGCGTGTTCCTGTCGACCGACGCAGGCTCGACTGGACTGAACCTGCAGCACGCCTCGACGCTGGTCAACATGGATCTGCCGTGGAACCCGGCCATCCTGGAGCAGCGCATCGGACGCATCCATCGGATGGGTCAGAAGCGGCCGGTGCAGATCATCAACCTTGTCTCCCAAGGCACGATCGAAGAAGGGATGCTGTCCGTTCTCGCCTTCAAGCGCTCTTTGTCGGCGGGCATCCTCGACGGCGGCGCTGCCGAGATATCACTGGGCGGCTCCCGGCTGAGCCGCTTCATGAAGGACATTGAAAAGGTCACTGGCCGGATCGGCGACAGCGAGGTCATGACGTTGGCGGAAGCTCAGCCGGCGACCCCCGCTATCGCGGCCGAACCGGCGTCCGATATGAGCGATCAGGTAGTCGAGATGGAGGAACCTGATCGGGCCGAACCTGAAACGGCGGCCCCCCAGGATGCGAACCCGGACCCCTGGGCGGCCTTGCTCCGGATCGGCACGCAACTGGCGGGTGCGCTGACCGCTGCCGACGATGCGGCGACCGCGCCGCATCCATGGGTCGAACGCCATCCCAAGACCGGTGCGCGCAGCCTCAGGGTGCCGCTGCCGCCACCGGAGACAGCACGCCAACTCGCCGATGCGCTCTCGGCGCTTGCGCAGACGCTGCGCGGGCCGGGATCCGGCGGCTGACTGGCGCTAAACGCTCGAATCTCCGCCCGCCCCGTCGCCCCAGCAAGCCCGCCACCACCGCCAAGTCCCTCCCAGCACCACCAGCCCCGCCACCGCACTGATCACCGCCGCCGCCGTCGCCCCGAACCCTTCCGCCAACCACCCCAGCATCAGAAACCCCACCGGCCCCACTCCGATGCACATGGTGAGCAGCCCCATGGCCTGCATGCGCCGCTCCACCGGCGCCGCGATGAAGACGATCGTCGCCTGCATCACCGAGAAACCCGACTGGCCGATGCCCACCACCAGCAAGGCGGCTCCGGCCGCGAGCGGATGGGTGCTGAGCGCGAACAGCGGCAGCATGGCGAGGAACAAGACGACGCCGCCGATATAGAGGCGTCCGTGGTTCGACGGCTTTGAGACTGCGGCTAAAGCGAGCGCTCCCACCAGGGTTCCCACGCCTTCCATGCTGGCCAGCACGCCGATGCCGTCGGGAGAGAGACCGAGGCGATCCTGCCCGATCACCGGCACCATACTCAACACCGGCCAGGCGAAAAGGTTGTACAGGACCGTGACCCAGAGCGCGCCGGCCAGGCGCGGACTGGCCCGGGCCGCGACGAAACCGGCGGTGAGCGTCGCCGACAGCGACACCCGGGGAGCGAACTGGGGTACATCCCGGTCGCGCAGGCGCAGTACTGCGAGCAAGGCACCCAGGTACAGCGCGGCCGCCAACCCGAACACCGCAGCCATGCCCGAATGAACCAGCAGCAGGCCGCCCAGGCCCGGGCCGATCAGCCGGCTGGCATTGCTCGCGCCGACGTCCAGTGCCATGGCGGCACCCATCCGGCGGAACCCGGCGACGTCGCCGATCAGGCCCCGGCGCAGGGGATTGTCCGCCGCCCAGGCGACGCCGTTGATGACGCTGGCGACGGCGATGTGCCAGACTGCGAGATGCCCGGCAGCCGCAACGACCAGCAGGACGCCGGCGGTCGCGGCCAGCGTCGCCAACATGACGATCAGGCCGCTGCGGCGCCGGATGCGTGCGGCGAGCGCGCCGAGCGGAACGCCGAACAGCGCCAACGGCAGCAACCGGAGCATGGTCATGCCCGCCACCAGGAAGGCCGAACCCGTCTCCTGGTAGGTGAAGACCCCGAAGACCAGAACCTCCAACCAGCGCAGCAGGAACAGCACCAGCCCGGCCGTCCAGAGGTGGCGGAAATCCGGTTCGCGCAGGAGCGAACCGCTGCTCTCTTGCGTGTTTGTCACGCCGCCGGGATCGTGGTCGGCGGCTGTCATAGGTTGTCTCGATATCGGATATGGAGCAGCATATTACCGAGGAAGCCGCGCGAGCCACCCGGGGTGGCTCGCGCAGTACAACCAACCAGGCAGGGGGCAAGGCGATGCCCGTACAACTCAATCATCTCATCGTGTACGTACGTGACAGCCAGGTCTCGGCCAGCTTCCTGGCCGGATTGCTTGGTATACATCAATCACGGCGATGGCGGGCGCGGCGTCTATTTCGAGGACCCGGACGGGCATTTCCTGGAGATACTCACCCGCCCCTACGGTAGCGGCGCGCAGTAGGGTACGTGGGTCGTGGGCATCGCTGGCGCGATGATCCAGCATTGCGAAGCAGGCAACAATCATGTTCCCGGACGCCAAATGCAGCGAGGTAGCTTGATGCAGGAATCAGTAACGCCCGACGAGGACGCCAACTGGACATTGTTCCTCGGCTTGGCGGGCAGGCTGATCTACGAGGGAATCGATCGCCCCTCTTTTCTGGAAAAGATCCGCAAGGCGGGCCCGGCCCTGACGCCGGGCCTTCTGGCTGGCGGCCGGATGCGCCCAGAGGACGCGCAGCGGATGGCCGGGGCTGTCGGCTTTGCCATCTGGCGAGCGATGCCGCACCCCCACCACGGCTGGCGCGCTATGCCCGCGCCGCTGCCCGGTCGCAATGAGCCCTGCTACTGTGGCTCGGGCCAGAAGTTCAAGCGTTGCTGTGACGCGGTGCCGCTACCCGGCAAGCTCTTCGAGGACGTCAACCTGCTTCGGTATCTGCTGGACGCGATTCCGGCCAGCCGCTTCAACGAAATTCCCTACAGCCGTCTCGATCCCCTGGCATTGGCCGACACGGCACAGCAGTGGCTGGCGGAGGACGACATGAAACGCGCGGCGCAACTGCTCGAGCCGCTCTTCGGCGCGCCTGAGCGGCTGGATGCGCGCCATGCAGACGCAATCGACACGCTGATGGCTGCCTGGTTGGCGCTGGACCGCCCGCGCAAACGGACGGCGCTGGTGGAGTCCCTGATGGAGCATCCCGATACGGAGATCGCCACCACGGCGCGCCAGCGGAAGGTGACCATGCTCGCCGACAGGG
>JBBRJB010000401.1:0-3653 GCA_038220085.1 Burkholderiales bacterium | reverse complement strand
CGACATGGGCGAGGTCGGGACCCAGGGTGCGGCGTTCCACCGCGAGGTTGGCGACTATGCCCGCGAACGTGGCATCGAACGCCTGTTGACAGCGGGCGAACTGGTCCGCGAGACGGCAAGCGCCTTCGGTCCCGATGCCCGACATTTCGAATCCGTCGAGTCGTTGATGGGGGCGGCCGGATCGGTGGCCGCCACCAGCGCCAGCGTGCTGGTCAAGGGCTCCCGATTCATGCGGATGGAGCGCGTCGTGACGCTCCTGTGTGCCACCGCTGGCGCCAACGGCGAACACAGCGCGAACAGCGCGAACAGCGCGGCGGGAGGGCATCACTGATGCTGCTCGAACTGACGCAATGGCTCGCCAAGGACTACCGGGTTTTTTCGGTCTTCAACTACATCACCCTGCGTGCGGTGCTGGCGACCCTGACCGCATTGTTCATCGGCCTGCTCTTCGGCCCGGCCGTCATCCGCAGGCTGACGCAGATGAAGATCGGCCAGGCCGTGCGCACCGACGGTCCCCAGACCCACCTGATCAAGTCGGGTACGCCGACCATGGGCGGGGTCCTGGTACTGATCTCGGTGGGGCTGGCAACGCTGCTGTGGGCCGACCTCGGCAACCGGTTCGTCTGGCTGGTGCTCCTGGTGACCACCGGCTTCGGCCTGATCGGCTGGGTGGACGACTACCGCAAGGTCGTGCACCGCAATCCCAAGGGCATGTCGGCGGGTGAGAAGTACCTGTGGCAGAGCGGCATCGGTCTTTTCGCCGCCTTCTATCTCGCCTTTGCCATTCCCAGCCAGACCAGCGGCCAGGCGCTCGATCTGTTCGTGCTGTGGGTCAAGAGCGGGTTGCAACTGGAACTGCCGGCCAACGCCAATCTCATCGTCCCCTTCTTCAAGGAGATCGCCTATCCGATGGGCGTCTTCGGTTTCATCACCCTGACCTACCTGGTCATCGTCGGGACCAGCAACGCGGTGAACCTGACCGACGGCGCCGACGGGCTGGCGATCATGCCGGCGGTTCTGGTCGGCTCGGCCCTGGGAATCTTCGCGTATGTCACCGGCAATGCATTGTTCTCGCGCTATCTGCTGATTCCCTACATTCCCGGCGCCGGCGAACTGATCGTCCTGTGCGGGGCGATCGCCGGCGCGGGCCTGGCCTTCCTCTGGTACAACGCCTATCCGGCCCAGGTCTTCATGGGCGATGTCGGGGCGCTGGCGCTGGGCGCGGCCCTCGGGACCATCGCCGTCATCGTGCGTCAGGAGATCGTGTTGTTCATCATGGGCGGCGTGTTCGTCGCCGAGACGATCTCGGTCATGATGCAGGTGGCGTACTTCAAGTACACCAGGCGCAAGTACGGCGTCGGACGTCGCATCTTCCGCATGGCGCCGCTTCATCACCACTTCGAAGTCGGTGGCGTGAAGGAGTCGCAGGTCGTCGTACGGTTCTGGATCGTCACGATGATGCTGGTCTTGTTCGGTCTCTCTTCCTTGAAGCTGAGGTAGCCGATGATCGAGCTTCAGGACAGGCATGTGGTGGTGGTCGGTCTGGGCGAGTCGGGACTCGCCATGGCATGCTGGGCCGCCTTCAAGGGCGCGCGCGTAAGTGTGCTCGACAACCGCGAGGATCCGCCGCAGCGTGAAGCGTTGAAGTCCCAGTGCCCGCTGGCGACCCTGGTTTGTGCCGAGTTCACGCCCCAAAGCCTCCAGGGCGCGGACCTGCTGGCCTGGAGTCCGGGCCTGTCGCCGCTGACCGGCCCCGCGGCATCGCTCTTTCGCGACGCCCGGGCGGCGGACCTGCCGGTGCTGGGAGAACTCGATTTCTTCGCGGACGAACTCGCCCGGCGTGCGCAACAGGGCTACCGGCCGAAAGTGCTGGCGATTACCGGCACCAACGGCAAGACGACAGTGACCCAACTGGTGGGCCATCTGGCGGCCGAGGCCGGGATCGACGTGCAGATGGCCGGCAACATCAGTCCGGCGATGCTGCAGGCCTTGCGCGAGCGCATCGAGGCGGACCGCCTGCCGGAACTGTGGGCTCTCGAACTGTCGAGCTTTCAGCTGGCGCTGGCCGGTCACGGCGCCGCCGAACCGCTCATGTGCACCGCCTCGACCGTGCTCAACGTCAGCCAGGACCACCTCGACTGGCACGGCACGATGGCCCACTACCGGGAGTCGAAGCGGCGCATTCATCGGGGATCGGCCTGCTGCATCGTCAACGGGGACGACCGCGAGAGCGATCCGGCGTCGGCTTCCCGCGAACAGGACGACGGCGGGCAGGCGCCGAAGCGCGCCGCAAAGGCGGCAAGACCCGTTGCCAAGGTGGTCCCGGTCTGCCCGGTCAAAGCCAGTTTCTCACTCTCGACGCCGGTGTCGGCGCCGGCTTTCGGACTGGTGCGCGACGGTGGGCTGAACTGGCTGGTCGAAGCCGTGCCGGACGATGATGCGGGGACCCGGCGGCGGCTCGCGGCGGCGGCGACTTCCTTTTACCTGAACCGCCTGATGCCGGTCGACGCGCTGCGCTTGCACGGTGCGCACAATCATGCCAACGTGCTTGCGGCCCTTGCCTTGCTGCGGGCGGCGGGCGTGGCGATGGCCCCGATGCTGCGGGGACTGCAGGATTTCGCGAGCGCCCCTCACCGCTGCCAGCTTGTGGCCGTCGTCAATGAAGTCGAGTACTACGACGACAGCAAGGGCACCAACGTGGGTGCGACCGTGGCCGCGCTGTCGGGGCTCGGAAAGCGCTGCGTTCTGATCGCCGGCGGCATCGGCAAGGGTCAGGATTTCACGCCGCTCGCTGCGGTGGTGCGGCGCTACGCGCGCGCGGTGGTGCTGATCGGTCGCGATGCGCCGACGATCCGCGAAGCGCTCAAGGATACCGGCGTGGCGCAGCTCGATGCCGATAGCATGGCGGCCGCGGTCGCGCTCGCCTCGCAGCGGGCGGTCGCCGGCGATGCCGTGCTGATGTCGCCCGCGTGCGCCAGCTTCGACATGTTCCGCAATTATCCGCATCGTTCGGCGGTGTTCAACGCCGAGGTCAGGCAACTCGCAGAGGAGGCCGGCCAGCCATGCTGAGCGCCGTCGCGGGCTTCCTCAAGCTGGGCCGGGGCGACCAGGTCAAAGGCGACCGTCGCAACGGGGACCGGCGCGCAGCCGCCCGGCCGCTGTCCAACGGCCGCCGACGGGTGGCCGCTTACAAACCCGGGCTGCTGCGCAGCCTCACCCACGACGCCTGCGACACCGGTGTCCAGGGATTCGATGCGGCGCTTCTGTGGTCGATCGGCATTCTCCTGATGCTCGGCCTGGTGATGGTCTACTCGGCTTCGATCGCGCTGCTGGAGCGCCGGGATCCCACGGCCACGGCATCGACCTACTTCCTGCTCAAGCACAGCAGCTCGCTGGTGGTTGCGGTAGCGGCTTCGATACTGGCCTATGCAGTGCCGGTCAAGCATTGGCAGCGGGCCGCCCTGCCGCTTTTCGTCCTGGGCACCATCCTGCTGGTCATGGTTTTCGTACCGGGGATCGGCCGACGGGCCGGCGGCGCAGACCGCTGGGTCAGCGTTCTAGGCGTCAGCCTGCAGCCGACCGAGCTGATGAAGCTGTTCGTGATCCTCTACGTGGCCGACTATGCCACCCGCAAGCAGGAGCTGATGCACCAG
>JBBRJB010000400.1:0-3690 GCA_038220085.1 Burkholderiales bacterium | reverse complement strand
CGGCCCCCTGCGGATCCTGTTGCCGATGCTCTCGCATTCGCAGGAGATTGACGCATCCCTGTTGTTGATCGAGCGGGCCCGGGCGCAGTTGCGCGAGCGTGGCGTCCTCTACGGCGAAAACGTGCCGGTTGGCGGAATGATCGAAGTCCCGGCGGCAGCCCTGTCGGCCGGCTGGTTTGCCCAGCGGCTCGATTTCCTCTCGATCGGCACCAATGACCTGGTCCAGTACACGCTCGCGATCGACCGCAGCGACCACCGGATCGCCCATCTGTACGACGAGTTCCACCCGGCAGTGCTGCGCCTGATCGCGGCCACCATCCGGGCGGGCCAGAAGGCCGGCAAAGCGGTCTCGGTCTGTGGCGAGATGGCCGGAAATGTCGATGCCTGCGCGCTGCTGCTGGGCATGGGGCTCACCGAATTCTCCATGCACCCCGCCAGCCTGCTGCGTATCAAGCGGGAAGTCCTGCGGTCGGAGGTGTCGCGGCTGGTGCCCAGGGTCCGGCGGCTGCTCTCACTGGACGATCCGGCCCGGATGCGCATCGGCCTGGAGCGCCTGACCGATGTGCGCGAAACGCTTTCGACAAGGCGCTGGGAAGACGCAGGCCAGCGGGATGCGAGCCAGACGGATGAACAGGCGTTGCCGTGACGCTGGTTGTCACGCCCGCCAAGTTGCGATTCGACCAGCCCCTGCCGCTCCGCAGCGGCGCCAGCCTGTCGCCGTACGAACTGGTCTACGAGACCTATGGCCGCTTGAATGCCAGCCGCAGCAACGCGGTACTCATCTGTCACGCCCTCAACGCGTCGCATCATGTCGCCGGCCTGACGGCCGGAACCACCGACGACACCGGCTGGTGGGACAACATGGTCGGTCCCGGCAGGCCGGTGGATACGGGCCTGTTCTTCGTGATCTGTGTCAACAACCTGGGCAGCTGCTTCGGATCGACCGGCCCGATGTCGATGAATCCGGCCACCGGCAAGCCCTATGGCCCGGACTTCCCGGTAGTCACCGTCGAGGACTGGGTACGCGCGCAGGCCAGGCTCGCCGAGGCCTTGGGAATCGAGCGCTTCGCAGCCGTCATGGGGGGGTCGCTGGGTGGCATGCAGGCGCTGGCCTGGAGCTACCTGTTTCCGGACCGGGTCGCGCACTGCGTCGTGATGGCGGCCGCACCGCGCCTGTCCGCACAGAACATCGCGTTCAACGAGGTGGCGCGGCGGGCGATCGTCACCGATCCTGCCTTTCATGGCGGGAGGTTCTACGATCACGGGGTGGTCCCGGAGCGGGGCCTGCAGGTGGCGCGCATGATCGGGCACATCACCTACCTCTCCGACGATACGATGGCGGCGAAATTCGGTCGTATGCTGAAGAATGGGGACTACGGATTCTCTTTCGAGGCCGAGTTCGAGATCGAAAGCTACCTGCGCTACCAGGCAGAGAAGTTTTCGCGCTATTTCGACGCCAACACCTATCTGCTGATCACCCGGGCTCTCGATTACTTCGATCCTGCCCGGGATCATGGCGGTGACCTGACCAAGGCGCTGGCGGAGGCACGCTGCGCGTTCTTCGTGGCGTCGTTCACCACGGACTGGCGCTTTCCGCCCAGCCGCAGCCACGAGATCGTTAAGGCGCTGCTGGCCAACCAGGTCCCGGTGACCTATGCCGAGGTCGCTGCGCCGCATGGCCACGATGCCTTCCTGCTGGACGATCCGCAGTATCACTCGCTGGTGCGGCTCTACTTCGACCGGATCCGCCAGACGGTGGGAGCATGAGCCAGGCGCAGACGACATCGGGCCAGGCGTTGCGCCCCGACCTCGCCGCTATCGCGGACTGGATCAGGCCGGGCAGTCATGTGCTCGACCTCGGCTGCGGCGACGGCGCCTTGCTCGCGCACCTCGGTGAGGCCAAGCAGTGCCGTGGCTATGGGGTTGAAATCGACGATGCGGAAGTGCTCGCCTGTGCTCGCCGCGGCGTTGACGTCGTGCAGCAGAACATCGAAGAAGGACTGGAGATGTTCCGGGGCGGCCGATTCGACGTTGTGGTGCTTTCGATGGCGATCCAGGCCACCCACCGGACCGAGAAAGTGCTGCGCGAGATGAGCGAAGTGGCGGCTGAAGGGATCGTTTCCTTCCCGAACTTCGGGCACTGGTTCCACATCTGGTCGATCCTTCTCGGCCGCATGCCGGTCACCCGGCAGATGCCTTACCAGTGGTATGACACGCCCAACCTGCACCTGACCACGATCCGGGATTTCGAGGATCTGCTGGTCAAACTCCAACTGAAGATCGTTGGCCGCGTTTTCCTCAATGAAGGCAGACAGGTCCGGGCGATGGCCGGAAAGCGCGCCACCCAGGCGCTCTACCGCTTCCGGCGCTGAAGCGGGCCGCGCCACACCCGATCCGTCTCGTTTGCCGGCACCCAGCCAGTTTGTTTTTCTTGCCGATCGGTGCATCCGGATGGGCGCTGGCGCCGTAATACGGGCATGGACCTTGCCAAACCGGCAAGTAAGGGAGTCAAGGGGGCGTCGACAACAGGTGGTCAGAAGTGACTGTCGACCGTCAAACACGGGCCGAGAAGCCTGCCAAGGCTTGGATTTCCGGCTGCGGACCCAAAGATAACTGATTGTAAGCGTCGTGTTCCGTTCAGGGTTGCACGACGTTTTGTAAAGCGATGCGCTCGAATAGCCATGACGCTGGGGTGCGGGATCAGTTCAGGGAGCAGGAAATGCCAGATACGGATAGAAACGAACGTTCAAGTGGCTCGATGTACCGGACCTGGGGTCTGGGCAGGCGTGCCGAGCCGCTGGAGATCTACGATCCGGTCCGATTCAAGTTCATCGCCCGCGTCCTGGAACATCTCGGGCTGCGGCTGATCGATGTCCGCGGCGATGGGGAGCCGGCGCAGATCGCCCTCGGGGAGGCGCGCAACCCGGACGATCCTGACGCGGTGAGCAAGCGGGTGACTCCGTTCTTCTCCTCGCTGGAATCGCTGGATTACTTCTGCCGACTCAATCTGCAGACTTACCTGGCCGTGGACTCGAAGGCGGCCCCGCGCCGCTGGTTCTGGCAGGAAGCCTCGCGGGCCAATCGTGCTTCGGGTGGCGGCGGGTCGATCGTGAGTGAAGCTTCAGTCGCCTTGGGCCGACACAGCTTCGGTCACTGACCCGCGGGTTCGAGCCTGAGGAGGCGGCCGGCAGCATCGTCTGTCAGCAGGTAGAGGAATCCGTCCGGCCCTTGCCGGACATCTCGGATCCGTTCGCCCAGTCCGGTGAGCAGCCGCTCCTCCCGAATCACCCGATCGCCCTCCAACTCCAGGCGGACCAGCATCCGGTCCTTGAGCGCGCCCGCAAACAGGTTGCCTCGCCAGGCCGGGAAGGAGGCGCCGGTATAAAAAGCCAGTCCTGACGGCGCAATTGACGGTGTCCACTGCCACACCGGCTGCTCCATCCCGGGGCTGGCGCTACCGATTCCGATCGGCGCACCCGAATAGTCCACGCCATGGGTGATCACCGGCCACCCGTAGTTACGGCCGGCGAGCGGGATGTTGATCTCATCGCCGCCCTGAGCGCCGTGTTCGCTGGTCCAGAGCCGGCCGGTGGCAGGATTCAACGCCGCGCCCTGGACATTGCGGTGGCCGACCGACCAGATTTCCGGCCGGGCATCGGCTGCCCCGACGAATGGATTGTCCGCTGGCAC
>JBBRJB010000399.1:0-3690 GCA_038220085.1 Burkholderiales bacterium | reverse complement strand
AGGATCATCGACTCAGCCTGCGGGCGCTCGGTGTGCTTCTCGAGTCGCCCCGGCGCCTGGTAGCGCAGCACCCCGGAGGATTCGACCGGCGCATCGAGCACGGCGAGATACTTCTTCTCCTCGAACCGGACCTCCTGACTGGGCTTGCCGCCGATCTCCGCGAGCAGCGCTTCCAGGGACAGGCCGGGGGCGGCCGACGCGAAGCCGGCCAGCGCCAGCGCCAGAAGCGCCACCATCATCGCCACCAGCAGCGCCGGTGACCCCGATCGCCGGTCTGTCCGAAACCGGCTCGTCATGCCGGCTGCACCTTTGGTTCGGCAACACGTGGATTCGCGCTTTCCCATATGTCGAAGAAATTGAACCAGTTGTAGGGGTAGCTGCGGCTGTAGTGCTCCAGCCGCTCGACGTATTTGTGCAGCGCCTCGTCGATTGCCGCCTGGCGGTTGCCGGTGGGGGTGCTGAAGTCGTGGAGCGGTTCAAACACCAGGCGGTAGCGGTTGGCGCCCAGGTAGATGCCGAGCATCAACACCATCGGTCGCTTGAGCAGCGCGGCCATCCGGAACGGCCCGATCGGGAAAGCCGCCGGCCGTCCCAGAAACGGCACGATGCGCTGGTCGGACGCGGAGGCCTCAGTCTCCAGCAGCCGGTCGGCCAGGATGCCGGCGAGGGCGCCGGCGTCGAGCGCGTGCTTGACCCTGATCATCGAGTCCGCGTGTCCGAGCCCGATGATGTCCCGTTGCAGCGCAGGATTGAGCGTGGCCAGCGCGTCGCTGATCATGCGGGCGTTTTCCTCGTACATCACCATCACGATCCGGGGCTGCTCGACCCGCTCCCGGCCCAGCGCCCTCAGGGCCTCGAAGCTGCCCATGTGGGCACCGATCAGGAAGCCCCCCCTGCCGCTCGTGCGGACCGTTTCCACCAGCTCTTCGCCGACGGACTCGATCCCGAAGCCGTTGAGGTCTCCGCGCAGCAGGTAGGCCCGGTCCATCACGACAGTGGCGAAATAGAGGTAGTGCTTGAACACCTGGAACAGCCCGGGCGCCGACGGCAGCACCCTGGAGAGGAACTGCACAGAGGCCTGGCGCGCCTTGGGCGTGGCGATGATGAAATAGAGTGCCGTCGGATACAGCAGCCAGCGGGCCACACGGCGGGGCAGGATCCGGGTCAGCCGCAGCGCCATGCGCACCGTGACGCGGTTGCTGCGTTCCTTGCGGGCGCGCCAGTTCATTGGCCGGTGTCTTCCGTCTCTTCGGCGAACACGCCGGTCGCCACGGCCGTACCGTTGCGGCTGACCGTGAAGCCGACGCCGTTGCGCTCGGCCAGTTCGACCAGGAGATGGTCGCCCGGGCCGACCGGTGCGTGGAACTTCGCCACCTTGATCCGGACCGCAGCCAGTGTCCGTCCGCGGCTGCGTTCGATGCCGGCCAGTACCTCCGCCAGCAGGACCACGCCCGGCAGAATCGGCTGGCCGGGGAAATGCCCGGCGAACGCCGGATGATCTCCGGCGATATCGACGGTGAAGCGGTCTGCGCTCACTTGCGGGTCCCGTCCAGGTGCCGCGCCAGATCGGCCAGCGCAGCCTGCGGAAGCTTGCCGGTGGACGCGCGCGGCAGCCGGTCGACCAGGTGCAGCGGGCGCGGCAGAAAAACCGCGTCGGTCTTTCGGCGCAACTGCGCGAGTACCTGTGCCGGGGTCAGGCTGTCGCTCACCACGAAAGCGACCAGCCGCGAGACTTCCCGCGTGCCATCGTCCGGGTTGAAGAAGGCGCCGTCGATGACCCCCGGGATGGCGCACAGCAGGTGGTTCAGGTAAGCCAGGGAGGTGCGCTTGCCCGCCACGTTGATCATGTCCGCGTTGCGGCCCAGAAGCCGGAAGCGCTGCTCGGACTCCAGCGCCAGCACGTCCGAGAGCCGGGTCGGGACTTCGACATGACCACCGTAGGCGTACCAGGCCGGTTCGCCCTCTGCGGGGCCGTCCTCGCGCGTGACCCTGACGCCGCGAAAGGTCTGCCAGATGTCCTCCTGCAGCGGGCGCCGGGTGGCCAGCTGGCCCGCTTCCGTGCAGCCGTAGATCTCCAGCAGGGGCGCGCCGAAACGCGCCTCGGCATGGCGCGCCAGCGCCAGCGACAGCGGCGCGGTGGCGCTGAGCACGAGGTCCACCCGCGGCATGTCGATCGATTCGCTCAGCAGCGTGCGCAAGTGGAACGGGGTCGTCACCAGCACGCGAGCACCCGCGATGCCGGCGAGCGCGGCAAGGATGTCGGCGGGATAGAAGGGGCTGCCGCCGTTGAAGGCGATCCGGTTCTGCAAGGCCAGCATCACCGTCGACTCGAAGCCGTACATGTGCTGTGCCGGCACCGTGCCGACCAGCGTGGTGGCGGATCCGGGTTGAATGCCGAGCCGAAGGGCTTCGGACTGGACGTTGTAGACCAGGGGGGCCCAGCGCTTGTGATGGGCCGTGGGCAGGCCGGTGGAGCCGGAGGTGAACACATGGGCAACGACCTGCCGATCGTCGATCCGCGGGACTTCCCGCACCCCGCCGCCGTCGCCCTGCTGCGTGATGTGCTGGGGGTAGGGCGTGACCTTCAGCCCGGTCTGCACCTGGTCGTCGTCGCTGATGACATAGACATCGTCGTACAACTCGCGAAGCCGGTCGATGAGTTCGGAGGAGTGGTTGGGCGGTAACAGGCTGACCTTGCCACACAGGACGGCGGCGCAGAAGGCGACGGCGAAGCGGTAGCGGTCTGCGCACAAGTTGAGCACATGCCCGCCGGCGGGCAGATGATCGGCGACATGCCGGACCTCCGCAAGGAAGCGCCCGGCGGTGACACCCTCGCCATTGCGCCAGGCGACGACCTGGTCGAAGTCGGTGGCGGCGATCACCGGGGTCGAGGACGCACTCATTTCATGAACGCCCGCACGCCGTCCAGGATCGAGACGTGTTCGAAGTCGGGGTGCAGCCTGAGCCTGACCGCGTATTCGACGACGAAGAGGGCCACGACCAGTGGCAGGGTCACCAGGTTCGCAAGAATGGACCAGGTCTTGAGGGAGCCGAACGCGAACACCGTGAATGAGGCCAGCGCCATCAGGATGAAATAGCCGGTCCAGAGCCTGGTCACCTGGATGGTGTAGCGTTCGATCGGCGCCGGCAGGCGCCCGTCGTGCAACTGGCGGGCAAGGCGGGTGATGACCGCCGGGCCGGTCCGGTTGCGGGCGGCGACCAGCGATCCGCCGAACCACAAGCCGAGCACCGCGTGAATGCCGGCGTGCTGGATCAGGTAGACGACGTCCACACGCGCCTCGAGCCAGGGCCAGAAGGCTGCCGCGGCGAGCAGTCCGAGCGCGGTGAGCAGCAGGCCGACCAGCCGGTGCCGTGAGCCGAGACTGGTGACCACCGCACAGCCCGCGGTCCATCCGATCGCTATAAGCAGTGCCAGCGTGCTGCCTCGGCGGTCGGACAGCAGCAGGTGGATGACATACACCAAGGCGAAGCCGGCCAGCAGCAGCAGCGCCGCGCCGATGGCCAGACGCGCGGGTAGGCGCCGGCTGTTTCCCGGCGCCGGTGGGGTCACTTCAGGCGGTTCGACGCGATGTGCTGACACAAGCTACGCAGCGACTGGAAGATCCGGGTATTGTTGTTGTCGTCGGAACGCAGCTGAAAGCCGTACTTCTTGGATACGACCAGGGCCAC
>JBBRJB010000398.1:0-3691 GCA_038220085.1 Burkholderiales bacterium | reverse complement strand
CTTCTTCGTCTCCTTGTTTCGCCGGCACGTCTTCGTGTTCGACCCGACCCTGCTGCTCGCGCTGATGCTGATCGGGGTCATCAGCTGCGTGACCATGTACTCGGCCACTTACGAATCGCCGGACCGGCTGGTGGACCATATTCGCAACCTGACGCTTTCGTTCATCGTCGTCTGGGCAGTCGCCAACCTGTCGCCGACGATGATGATGCGCAGCGCGATTCCGCTCTACCTGGTCGGGCTGGCGCTGCTGGTCGGTGTCGCCCTGTTCGGGGACGTTTCCAAGGGAGCGCGGCGCTGGCTGCACATCGGCGTCACCCGCATCCAGCCGTCGGAACTGCTGAAGATCGCCATGCCGCTGATGCTCGCGTGGTTCTTCCATCGCTACGAGGGCGTCGCGCGGTGGTACCACTACTGCATTGCCATCCTGCTGCTGGCGATTCCCGTGTTGCTGATCGCACGTCAGCCGGACCTGGGTACCGCCATCCTGGTGTTCGCGGCCGGGGCCTACGTGATCTTCCTGGCGGGCTTGAGCTGGAAAGTGATCGGGGCGGCGCTGGTAGGCAGTATCGCCGCCCTGCCGCTGCTCTGGTCGGTGATGAAGGAGTACCAGAAACAGCGCGTGATGATGATGATCGACCCGACCAATGATCCGCTGGGCAAGGGCTTTCACATCATCCAGTCGATGATCGCTGTCGGCTCCGGCGGCCCGAACGGCAAGGGCCTGCTGCAGGGGACGCAGACGCACCTCGAGTTCGTTCCGGAACGCAGTACCGATTTCATCTTCGCCGTCTATGCCGAAGAGTTCGGTTTCGTCGGCGCAGCGGTGCTGATGTCGGTCTATCTCCTGCTGATCGGCCGCGGCCTGACGATCGCGGCCAGCGCCGGCACCCCCTTCATGCGCCTGCTGGCCGGCTCCGTCACCCTGATCTTCTTCACTTATGCCTTTGTCAACATGGGCATGGTGACCGGTATCCTCCCGGTAGTGGGCGTGCCGCTGCCTATGATGTCCTACGGCGGCACCGCCATGGTCACGCTCGGCCTCGGCGTGGGGATCCTGATGTCGATTGCGCGCCAGGGAAAGCTGGCGCGCAGGAAGGCCCGTTAGTCAGATAGTCAGATACCCGCGGGCGTCCTCAAGCGACCTTGAGCATGATCTTGCCGATGTGCTCGGACGACTCCATCAGGCGATGCGCCGCGGCCGCTTCGGCCAGCGGGAATTCCTGGTGGATGACCGGCAGCATCTTCTTCTGCTCCAGCAGCGGCCAGATCTGCGCACGCAGTTCGCTGCCCAGCCGGGCTTTCTCCGCCCCCGGACGCGGGCGCAGCGTGGAACCGGTGAACGTAAGCCGCTTGAGCATCAGCGGCATCCAGTCCACTTCCACCTTGGAGGGCTGGAGGAAGGCGATCTGTACCAGCCGCCCTTCCAGCGCCATGCATCGCAGGTTGCGCTCGATGTAGGAGCCGCCCACCATGTCGAGGATGACGTTGGCTCCCCGGCCTTCGGTGAGCTTCGAGACTTCGACCACGAAATCCTGGGAGCGATAGTTGATCACGCCATCGGCGCCGACCTTGCGGGCCGCCTCGACCTTCTCGGCATTGCCTACCGTGCAGAGGACGCGTGCGCCCCAGGCCTTGGCCATCTGGATGGCGGTGATGCCGATCCCGGAAGTGCCGCCATGGATCAGGACCGTCTCGCCCTTGGCCAGCCGGCCGCGTTCGATCAGGTTGGCATAGACGGTGTAATACGTTTCCGGCAGTGCTGCGGCCTGCACCATGGACAGCCCGGCCGGTACCGGCAGCACCTGGCCGGCCGGCGCGGTGGCGTACTGCGCGTAGCCCCCGCCGTTGGTCAGCGCACAGACGTTCTCGCCGACCTTCCACTCGTCCACGCCCTGGCCGACGGCGGCGATCTCGCCCGACACTTCCAGGCCGATATGGGGCGAGGCGTCCGCCGGCGGCGGGTAGCGACCGCTGCGCTGCAGGACATCCGGCCGGTTGACGCCGGCATAGGCGACCTTGATCAGCACCTCACCCGCGCCGACTTCGGGCATCGGCCCATCCTTGAGAACCAGCACATCCGGCGAGCCGCCGGTTCCATGATCGATATATTTCATCTTGCCTTTCAACGAATGAACTGCTTGACGTGGTCGCTGCCCAGACCCACGGATTCAAAGTGTGCCCGGTACTTTTCAATCCGGGTGAATACGTCGTCGTAGCCGGTACTCTTGCCGTCCACGTCGACATACATCAACGCGCCGTGCACGGTGAACAGCGTCACCATTTCCGAGCAGTCGTCCGGCACCACCAGTGTGTGGGTCTCCCCCGGCGGCTCGAACACGTAACTGTTCTCGCGCGCGATCCAGTCGTGCTCCAGGTAATACCAGCTGCCCTTCATGACGAGGGCGTGCACCTGGCCGGAATGGCGGTGGCGCTGCAGCACGCCCGAGCGGCGCACCCGCAGCAGGTGGACATAAAAGCCGCCGGTGACGTTGAGATGGATCGGACGCGACCAGGTGTCCGGGCCCACCGGCGCCCACAACCGCTCGTCGTCGGTATCCACGTCCGGCAGCATCATGTCGGGCGCCATCCCCCAGGGCTGGGGCTTCGAATAGGGCTGCAGTCCGGCCGGCGGGTTGGCCGGCTTGCGATGGGCGGCCGGCAGCCTCACATCAGCCAGCTTCGTCTCTGTCTTCACATCGATCTCCTGCGGCCCATGGGGCCTATCATCGCACCAATCCGCCTGCCGTCACACTCCCGCGCCAACTCCGAATGCCCAGCCGCAGTCCCCACACCGACCTGCCCCCCGACGATACGGTGGCGAGCCTGGTTGCCGCCGCGGCGTTGCTGCGCGACGCGGTCGGCTCGCTGGCGTTCGCAGCGCCGGTGACGCATGTCTACAACCCGTTGGATTATGCATGGAACGGGCAGCACGAGTACCTGCGCCGGTTCGGGCGCGGCCGCAAGCGCGTGGTGTTCCTGGGCATGAATCCGGGTCCGTTCGGCATGATGCAGACCGGGGTGCCGTTCGGCGAGGTCGCCGCGGTGCGGGACTGGATGGGTATCGAGGCGCAGATCCGCCCGCCGGCGCAGCAGCATCCCAAGCGCCCGATCGAAGGCTTCGCCTGCCCCCGCTCCGAGGTGAGCGGCCGACGGCTCTGGTCCTGGGCGGCCCTTCGGCATGGCAGCGCGGATGACTTCTTCAAGCGGCATTTCGTGCTGAACTACTGCCCCCTGGTCTTCCTGGAAGCATCCTGCCGCAACCGCACGCCGGAGCAGTTGCCGGCAGCGGAATCGAGACCGCTCTATGCCGCCTGCGACGAACACCTGGCCCGCGCAATAGAGGCCCTGGAGCCGGAGTGGCTGATCGGCATCGGCGGTTTTGCAGAGAAGCGGTTGCAGCGCATGGTGGCCGGAAACTGGCTGGACAGCGCGCTGGCGCGAAGCCTGCGGATCGGCCAGATACTGCATCCGAGCCCGGCCTCCCCTGCGGCGAACCGCGGCTGGAGCGAGGCGATCGACCTGCGCCTGCGCAGCTACGGGCTGCTGCCGTGACGACTCAGCCTGCCACCGGCGCGGCGAACCGTACGACATCGTCCCGACCGACGGATCGCACAAGGCCGCCGCCATACCAGAGCGCGTGCAGGTGAGCCAGCGATTCGCCCAGGGCGAAGGTCATCTGGTGGGTGTCGAA
>JBBRJB010000397.1:0-3691 GCA_038220085.1 Burkholderiales bacterium | reverse complement strand
GCCTGCAAGGCCGGAAGCAGCCTGCAATCGTCGGCGTCGTGTGCGAGCAACAGCACGTTATGTCCCGGATGCGATCGGGCGAGCGCTATCCTGACCAGCGGGATGGGATCTAATTCCTGCGTGTGAAGACCGACCACCAGGACATCGGGAGCGTCAATGACCAGTCGATCGAGCGCGGCGGCCCCGGACGGGAGCACGCCGGTCAGAACAATGGCCGGATCGCCCTGCGCGGCCGCAATCATTCTGCCGCGACATTGGGGATCGTCTTCGACAACGAGGGTGCGTATTCTGCTGACTTGCATTTGCAATTGCGACCCGCATGCCGGGAAATCGTGGTGTTCCCGCCGCATTCCTGGAACAAAGCTCAAGGCTGGCCGCGGCGCGAAAGTCGGGGTTATGCTGCTGCCATAGCCTTTCCGATCACTTTCCGATCCGTGCGGTCGTGCAGCAACGGCGCGGGCAACGAGGGGAGCTGACCATGCCACGCGCCTCGACTTCGTCCAGGAGCAGCCTGCCGGCCAAGCTGGTCCGGCCCGGCGTCGCAGGCGTCATTGCGCGCGAGCGTCTGTTCGCCGCTCTTGAAGCGGACGGGGCGGCGCCGATCGTCTGGATCCACGGGCAGGCTGGAGCCGGCAAGACGCTCCTGGCGGCCAGCTACATCGAATCGCGCCGGCTGCCGTCGCTGTGGTACCAGTTCGATACCGGTGATGCCGACCCTGGCACATTCTTCTACTACCTCGGCCTTGCGGCAGGGCGACTGTCCCCCCGTCGGGCACGCCTGCCGCTACTGACTGCAGAGTACCGCCCGGATCCCGCCGGTTTCGCGCGAAACTTTGCGCGCGCGATGTTTGCGCAGCTACCGCCGGAGACGGTGCTCGTGCTGGACGACTTCCACGACCTGCCTTCGGAGTCGGCAACCATCGGCCTGCTGCCGATCCTCGTGGAACAGACCCCTGCAACGATGCGCGTGCTCATCACCAGCCGGGTCAGCCCGCCGCCGGAACTGGCGAGGCTGGTCGCGCACTCGTCCATCCGGATCCTGGACAACGCGCAGCTTCGCCTGACGCTTGAAGAGACCCGCCACTTGCTGGCCGGTGTGGGCGTCGCCGACCCGACTGTCGGGGAACGTCTTCACCGTCGAACCGACGGCTGGGTCGCGGGCGTCGCACTGCTGGGCAGGCATCTGCGTCACGCGTCTTCCGGCGAGACGGAAGTCATCGGCGAGGACGTCCTGTCCGGCTACTTCGAAAGCGAGGTCTTCGACCGGCTGACGCCGTCGACACAAGAGTTGCTGCTGCGCACTGCCTGGCTGCCGAAGTTCACCGCGGAAATGGCGCAAGCCGCGAGCTGCATTTCTTCGGCCGCGCCGCAGTTGACAGCGCTGAACCGGAAGCATGGATTTGTTTCCATCAGCGGCGGCGCCGAGGGGATATTCCGCTATCACGACCTGTTCCGGGCTTTCCTCATCGAGCGCGCCACCCGGACGTTCGATGCCGAACAGGTCGCCGCCCTGGTCAGACGTTGTGCGGCACTGCTGCAGTCGACTTCTCCGGCGGAAGCGTTCGATCTCTACCTCCAGGTTGCAGACCATCCGGCTGCCTTGCGGTTGGTATCGGATCACGCGGAGGCACTGCTCTCGCAGGGGCGCGGCCAGATGTTGGTCGAGTGGCTGCAACGGCTGCCGCGGGCCTTGGTAGACACCGACCCCTGGTTGACGCTGTGGGAAGGCATGGCCCGCCTGCAGTTGGGGCAGCAGGCCGGCCGGCCGCTGCTGATGGCGGCCTTCAGGCGTTTCGAGGCGGGCGGCGATTCGCACGGCGCGGTCGTTGCTGCCACAGTGTTCGTCGAGTCGGTTCTGGTCTCCGGATCAGACATGCAGGAGATCGATCCCTGCCTCGAAGCGCTGCAGCAGCGGATGGCCGACCCCGAAGCTTTCTCGTCACGGGATTTCGAACTCCGGGTCATCGCGGCGGTCGGCGTGGGACTGGGCATCCGCCGCCCTGCGGATCTGCAGCTTGCGCAAATCGTCGCGCGCGCGCGTGAACTGATCGCGATGGACGCCGATCCCAACGTGCGCGCCGCTGCCGCCAATCTCCTGATTTTTCACGACTGCTGGTTCGGTATCCGCCCGGCAACTGCTGATGTCGTGCGGGTAATGAACGAGGTGCTCCGCGATGCCCGGCTGGTCCCCGTCAACCGTGTGTTGTGGCACTGGTGGATAGCGCAGTACTGGTTCCTCGACGGAAATGGCGACCAAGGCCAGGCGGACCTGCAACGGGCCCGGGAACTCTCGCAACGGCACGGGCTCGACTACATGGCGCCGATCCTGAATGTCTGCCAGGCGAGCGGCTTGGCTCTCTATGGCGCGGTAGCCGAGTCAACCGCCATGCTTCGACAGGTAGCGCCGATGGCGGGATTCTTCCGCCCCCTCGATTCTCACGCCTACCTGCTCACCACCAGCCTGGTGGCGCATGCCCGGGGAGACCAGCAGGCAGCCATGGCCTCGGCGAGCGAATCGATGGCGATGAGCGAGACGATGGGATCGCAGGTCAGTGTCGCCGTGTGCGGGCGATGGCTTGCGGTATTGCTGGCTGACGATGGACGCCTCGACGAAACGAACCGGCAGATCGCGGCGACATTCGCCGAGTTGCCGAAAACCCCCTACTTCGCCTACGAGTCCGGCGTGTTGTCCGCCTATGCCTCACTGCGGGCGGGCGACCTCGATGCCGCCCGCCGATTGCTTGGCGCCTGCCCGCTTTCCGGCCGGCGCTACGGCTACCCGAACTTCGTCTTTGTTTCCCCTCGGTTCATCGCGCGCATCGCTGCCATGGCCCTGCAAGCGGACATCGATGCCGGGCATTTCAGGGCCCTGATCCGCCGGCTCAAGGTCCTGCCCCCGCCAGACCTGGACGAGCTTGGATCACGCTGGCCCTGGCCGGTTCGCATTCACACGTTGGGGCGGTTCGAGGTCGAGGTGGCGGGCGAAGCGCTCCGGTCTGCGGGTAAAACGCAGAAGCGGCCACTGGAACTGCTCAAGGCACTGATCGCCCATGGTGCGCGCGACGTGGCCGTCGAGCGGTTGATCGATCAGCTCTGGCCGGACCTTGAGGGCGATGCCGCACAGAATGCGTTCAACCTCGCACTTCACCGCTTGCGACGCCTGCTCTCGGAAGAGTCGGCGTTGATCCTGCAGGAGGGACGACTCTCGATCGACCCTCGTCGGGCCTGGGTGGACGTGCGCTCGTTCGAGGATCTGACCGCGCGGCTGACTGCAGACGAGTCGGTCAGCCCCAGCAGCAAGGCCGAGCAGTTGCTGAATCTCTACGCCGGCCCCTTCCTGCAGGGCGAGGACACCGGCTGGATCGCAGTCTGCCGTGAGCGCCTGCGTTCGCGCTTCCTGCGGACGGTGCTTAGCATCGCCACCCGAACGTCGAAAGCAGGGCGCGACCAGGCGGCTATCGATTATCTCGCGCGCGCGATTGAACTGGAGCCCGCCGCCGAGGCCCTGCATCGCGTAGCGCTGGAATTGCTGATTGCGCAGGGCCGACACGCCGAGGCGATCCAGGCATTCGAGCGCTGCCGGACGCTGCTGCATGCGCTTCTGGGCGCGATGCCCAGCCGCGAGACGATGGCGCTGGTCCGATCAATCCCCGGTGCCGCCGGACGATAGTTCCTTCAGTTTGTTCGCGAT
>JBBRJB010000396.1:0-3693 GCA_038220085.1 Burkholderiales bacterium | reverse complement strand
CGGCACGGTCGACAGCTGGCTGATCTGGAAACTCACCGGCGGCCGGCTGCACGTGACCGACGTCACCAATGCCTCGCGCACCATGCTTTACAACATCCGCACCGGGGAGTGGGACGAGCACCTGATGAAGCTGATCGACGTTCCGCGCGAGATGCTGCCGCAGGTATTGCCGTCCAGTCACATCTACGGCGAGACCGACCCCGAGCATCTCGGCGGCAGCCTCAGGATCGGCGGCATCGCGGGTGACCAGCAGGCGGCCCTGTTCGGCCAGGCCTGCTTCCAGTCCGGCATGGCCAAGAACACCTACGGCACCGGCTGCTTCATGCTGATGCACACCGGCAATGACATGCAGCTCTCCGGCAACGGGCTGGTCAGCACGGCGGCCGCGCAGTCGACGACGGCGCTGGAGTACGCCCTGGAAGGCAGCGTCTTCATCGCCGGCGCGGTCGTTCAATGGCTGCGCGACGGACTCAGCGCCTTCAAGGCCTCGCCGGAAGTGGAAGCGCTGGCGGCAAGCGTGCCCGACTCGGGCGGTGTGATCCTGGTGCCCGCGTTTACCGGCCTCGGCGCACCGTACTGGCGCGCCAACGTCAAGGGCGCGATGTTCGGGCTCACCCGCGGCGTGACGATGGCGCACATCGCGCGGGCCTCGCTCGAATCGATCGCCTTCCAGAGCGCGGCGTTGCTGGTGGCGATGAAGCGCGACGCCGCGGTGCCGATCACCGAACTGCGGGTCGACGGCGGCGCCTGCGCCAACAACATGCTGATGCAGTTCCAGGCCGATCTCCTGGGCGTGCCGGTGGTGCGCCCGAGAACCACTGAAACCACCGCCCTCGGGGCCGCCTACCTGGCCGGACTCTCCTGCGGTATCTACGACAGCACCGCCGACGTCGCCAGCAACTGGCAGATGGAAAGGACGTTCGAACCCTCGATTTCCGCCGACGAAGCGGCGGCCCGAATGGCGCAATGGACCAGGGCGGTGCAGGCCCTGCCGGCGGAAGACAGCGAGGACGACGCCTGAGCGGCTGCAAGATGCAGGGCAATGACAGGGTTTCGCGCGCCGCGGGCCCAGCGCTTGCCTGCGCCCCGGAACGATCCCGCCTATCATCCTGACTGCGGGTATCGAAGACTATCGGGAACGTCGTCATGCGCTGGGAAAATGGCCGGGAAAGTGACAACGTCGAGGACCGCCGCGGAGCAGGCGGCGGCTTTCGCATCGGCGGGATCGGCGGCGGGGGAATCGGCCTCGGCACGGTTGCGATCGCGCTGGTGGTGGGCTGGTTCCTGGGGATCAACCCGCTGACGCTGCTCGGCATGTTGAGCGGCGACGGTACTGTCACCGAGCAATCCGCGCCGCGCCAGCAAGGGCCGGCCCCCCAGTCCGGCGCAACCCAGTCGTCCGGCGGCCAGGCCGACGCCGGCGCCCGCTTCGTCTCAGTGGTGCTGGCCAGTACCGAGGATGTGTGGAGCCGGATCTTCCAGCAGTCCAGCAACCGCTATCCGCCACCTAAACTGGTGCTCTTCAGTGGCAGCACGCCGACAGCCTGCGGCTACGGCCAGGCGGCCGCCGGGCCCTTTTACTGCCCGGGCGACCAGAAGGTCTACATCGACCTGTCCTTTTACCGGACCATGCGCGACCGCCTCGGGGCGCCCGGCGACACGGCCCAGGCCTACGTGATCGCGCACGAGGTCGGCCATCACATCCAGAACCTGACCGGGACGATGCGCAAGCTCGACACGGCACGCCAGCAGTTGAGCGAACGGCAGTACAACGCCCTGTCGGTTCGGGTGGAACTGCAGGCGGACTGCTACGCGGGCATCTGGGCGCACCACTCCCAGCAGGGCCGCAACTGGTTCGAACAGGGCGACATCGAGGAGGCACTGAACGCGGCCGCGGCAGTGGGCGACGACAACATCCAGCGGCGGACCCAGGGAACGGTGGTGCCCGAGGGCTTCACCCACGGCAGTTCCGCGCAGCGCGTGCGCTGGTTCAAGACCGGGATGCAGAGCGGATCGGTCGACCAGTGTGACACCTTCACGGCCAAAAATCCCTGAAGCACGGTGACGAGCGGACCCTGCTGCTGCTGGCGGTCTGCGCGTTCGCCAGCGCGGCCTCCATGCGGTTGTGCGACCCCCTGCTGCCGGTCCTCGCGCGGGAATTCGACACGACCCTGAGCGCGGCGGCGGCCACCACCACCGGCTTCGCCCTCGCCTACGGATCGACTCAACTGTTCTTCGGCCCACTCGGCGACCGGGTCGGGCGCCTGCGGGTGATCGTCGCGGCCATCGCCATCGCCGCGGCGAGCAGCGTCGCCTGCGCGATCGCACCCTCGCTGTCGCTGCTGATCGCCGCCCGGGTGGCCACCGGCGCGTTCGCCGCCGCCGCCATACCCCTGTCACTCGGCTGGATCGGCGACAACGTCCGCTTCGAGGACCGGCAGCCGGTCCTGGCGCGCTACCTCATCGGGCAGATGCTGGGCATGACCACCGGCCAGATCGGCGGCGGCGTGCTCGCCGACCTGATCGGCTGGCGGTTTGCCTTCTGGGTGATCGCACTGCTGTTCGCCGGCGCCGCCGTCATGCTCTACCGTTCGATGCGTCAGCCGGCCGCGGCCTCACCGGCGCAGCCGCCGGCCGCCTTCATCCGGCAGAGCCTGGGACTGGCGACCGACCGCTGGGCGCTGATCGTCATCGGCACGGTCACCCTGGAAGGCATCCTGCTGTTCGGCGCGGTGGCGCTGGTGCCGAGCTACCTGCAGCGCGTCTTTGAGACCTCGCCTTCGGTGGCCGGGACGGTGAGCGCTCTGTTCGGGCTGGGCGGGATGTTCTATGCGATGAATGCGCGCCGGCTGATCACTCGGCTGGGACCGGCCGGCCTGTCCCGGTCCGGCGGCTTCCTGTTTGCCGCCGCCATGCTGGTGCTGATCCTGCAACCCGCATGGCAACCGGCGATCTTCGCGACCCTGCTGGCCGGTCTCGGCTACTACATGCTGCACAACACCCTGCAGACCCAGGCCACCCAGTTGTCCCCCGCGGCGCGAGGGGCGGCGATCGCCTGGTTCGCCACCGGCCTCTGGCTCGGCCAGGGCGTCGGCGTGTCGGTGGCCGCCGCAGTCGCGCAGCGGCACGGCTTCCTGCTGGTGTTCGGTGCCAGCGCGCTTGGACTGGTGGCACTGGGACTCGGCTTCGGCCAGGCACTCGCGGCGCGCGCACGCGAACAGGCGCGCCAGCGGCAGTCACCGGCCTGATCGACCCCCTGCGCTATTCGCGTTACTCTCATGCAGCGGCCGCGCCTGTGTGACCGCCTTCCCTGTCCCCTCGCTGGAGTCCGCGCCGATGAAACCGATGTCCGTCCTTCCCGCCCTGTTCGCCGGTCTCGCCGTCGCCGCCCTGCTGGTCGCGGCTCCCGCCCCGGTCCATGCCCAAGCGAAGAAATCCGCCAGAATCGCAGTGGCGCTGTTCGGCCCGCACGAGTCCCTGCACCAGGTGGTGGACGGCTTCAAACAGGAACTCGCGGCCCGCGGGATCACCGCCACCTACGATGAAGGCAACGTCAATTTCGACCGCTCGCTGGTGCCCCAGTTCCTCAACCGGCTGGCCGCCTCGAATCCGGACCTGATGCTGACGGTGACCACGCCGATGACCCAGTCGGCGCGACAGATCCTTGCCAGCCGCACTTTCCCGATCGTGTTC